>WGMW01000006.1 GCA_016124845.1 Flavobacteriales bacterium | reverse complement strand
AGGGCATATATGGGGCATTTTGAGCCCCTGTCCGACCCCCATTTTCTGAGGAACTGAAAATGTGCAGCCAATAAAAAAGCCCCTCAGCGGGGCTTATTTGCGGTCAACTTCTGACGCGGATGGGGGTTGTGCATCAGTTACGGTTGTTGTGGTTAGTTGTTTCTATCTCTTTACAACAACCATTTTTCCACGACTCAGTTCAGTTCCTTCTTGGTTAATAAGGCTGTAATAATACAGGCCACCCACAAAATTGCTGGTGGCTATTTCAACAAACTGCTCATTCGTTTCGTTTCGATAAACGAGTCTTCCGCTAGCATCGGTCAAGGTAATTTGAATGGTTGAATGAGCTCGCTCATTCATTCTTATGGTAAAGACGTTAATAGTTGGATTTGGAAAAACAGACACATCTATGAGGTCAGGTTCCGTGGTCATTCCAACCGTAGAGGCTCCTTCATATGCGCCTACATCAATGATGTTCAAAACCCGTGGGTTTCCCGCAATGTCAAAAGCGGAGTAACTACCAACAGGATTGCCAGCATCTATGCAAGGAGAGTTTGGCTGCAACGACCAGTTTGCAGTATACCCATCATGAGATGTTCCTACTCCACTGCTGGGAGTTAGAAAAAGAGGGTCACTATCGAAATTGTTGCTAGTAGTACCCGTAAAGAAATTTCCGTTGAGTCCGAAAGCAGCCGTGCCTCCTTCAATATTACAGTAATAGAAGTTTGGATCGCTCTGCTCATCATTAAGCATAACTTGATCACCTTCATCATCTGACGCGTTGCCATATAAGATGCAGTTTGTAAAAGTTGGAGAACTTCCTTCATGACAGAATATTCCACCTCCTGTAGTTGAACTTGAGTTATTAACAATGGTATTGTTGGTAATGATCGGGTTGCTATTCCAAAGAAGCATGGCTCCACCTGCGTAGGCGTATGTAGATTCTTCGTGGTTATTAGCTATGACATTGTTGTTCATCACCGGATCACTCTGATTAGAGATCATCATCCCGGCACCGCCAGCATCAGTAGAATTGTTGCAGACGAAATTTCCTGAAAACTCTGGGCTGCTACCGTTGTTGAGCCGAATACCACCTCCAGCGGTATTGTCATAGTTGTACGAAATTACATTCCCAATAATGCTCCCGCTGCATCCTACGCAGTTTATTCCTCCACCGTAGCCACCGTTTGTGGTGTTGTTACTAATTGTGTTCCCCATAATTTCCACTGCATGGCTGCACCATAATCCGCCACCTTCTACATTTGAATTGAAACTGCTGTTTCCTGAAATGGTATTCCCAATAATAGAAGTCCCTCCATTTGTGTAAATACCGCCACCATCCGAAGCGTATGTATTTGCACTAATCTTACAATTAACAATCTTAGATATACTATTGAGGCTTGCAATGCCTCCACCATACAAGGCCCAATTGTTTCTGAGGGTGCAATTTGAAACAACCAGTTTGGTAATGTTATTCATAAATACGGCTCCGCCAAACCCGTCATTATTGCTCCCATTTGCCCGCCCCCAGCGTAAACTACAGTAGCTTAGGCGAGATGTGTCGTTGCTGGCTGGTGTGCCATCGAACTTCATACCATACCAGCCGTCAACGGTATTGGAAGCAGTAAAGTAAATGGAATCCACTACCGTACCTACGGCCAGTATTCGTCCTAAAACAAGAAGTTTGTAGTGACCTTGAAAAGACACCTCAACACCAGGTTCGATGGTCAGCGTTTCTCCATCAGGCACCATTATGCTTCCTTCAACTTCATACGGGGAACCTCCAAGGGTCCAGATGCCAGACACGGTGCCTCCTGGGATTGTGGTTTGAGCATAGGAAAATAGTGTTTGGAAAACAAGTAGAATACCACTGATAATTAGTTTCATAACAAATTGGGTTGAAATTATTTTGCTAATCTACTAAAGCAAATCAATTCAAACACCGTTCACACATTTATATCGCTTTTGAATGACAGACCTTGATATTGAAGCCTTCAAAATCAATCAAGAAAATGGAGGGATGAGTGCAAAAAGGGGCAAAAGCCCCTTTTTTGTACCTGAAATTGCTACGTGAATTACTACGAGACCATTAAAAAACCCTCAATCCAAACTGGAAAGAGGGTTTTAAAGTAGCCCGTAGGGGATTCGAACCCCTGCTACCAGGATGAAAACCTGGCGTCCTAACCCCTAGACGAACGGGCCGTTTTGGAAACGGAGTGCAAATGTAAAATTTTCTCTAAAACGAAATTCAGCGTCCGAAAAATTATTCGTCCGAATCGGTTTCTGAACTGAAACGGAAGCCGAGACGCTTGCCTGTTTTCACGCTCATTTTGTTGGTAATGTCGATCATCTGACCTACCTGAAGCTCGCTCATGGCGTTGTAGGGAGGCGTCAGCAGGTCGAATTCTTGGCAATAAAGAATAGCTGACATAATGATGGAGCGGAATGCTGTTGGCGAAATGGTCTCACTTCCAAAATCGTTGTACAGAAAACCGAGCTGCTTTTTGCCTTCCACAAAATAATGCCCCTCTTTGTTGATGAACAACCGGCCGACCAGATAACCCATATCTTCCAAACGGTTCATTTCGAATGACGTGTTCAGGAAATTGAAGATGCTGATCATGCCGCAGTATGCACGCATTCGGTCTGCTTCCACATAAGATGTCTTCCAAACGCGATGACTTTTGTCGAAGTCGAAAACATCATTGTGCAGGAAGAAGATCAACAGGTCTTCACCGAACTGTATCTCACCTTGAAAAGAACCTTTGTGTGTGAATTTCACATCGATTCCTTCCAAGCAATCGACTTCCTTGCAGAGTTCATCAGCCAGTTTTTCAGCTTCAGATTTGAATGTTTCGAAATACTCTTTGGTCTTGTTGAGCACTTCATGCTTGTAGGTGCTCTTTTCTTTCAGGGATCTGACAATTGACTGATATTGCTCTTTTTGATCCATTAATAGGATTTTGCAAACACTACGATCTGGTTCGAGTCTTTACCGCTGAAAACACATTTTCCAGCCACTTTGTATTTGTCTTCCAAAGGTATGAGGCGGATAGTAGCTTTGGTTTCGTCTTTGATCTTTTGCTCTGTTTCAGGTGTGCCGTCCCAATGCGCCAAAAGAAAACCGCCTTTATTCTCAAGCACATCTTTAAACTCATCCCAAGAACTTACAGGAGTGGTGTTCTCTTCACGGTGTTTCAGCGCTTTTTGGAACAGATTGGTTTGAATTTCCTTCAGCAGATTTTCCACATAGGTTTCAATTCCATCCTGCGAAACAGATTCTTTCGTCAATGTGTCTCTGCGCGCCACTTCCAGAGTGCCGTTTTCAATATCGCGAGGCCCAAGGCCGATGCGAACGGGAACGCCTTTGAATTCATACTCCGCGAATTTCCATCCTGGTTTGTGCGTGTCGCGGTCATCCAGTTTCACGGTAATTCCTTTCGCTTCGAACTGCGCTTTTATCTCGCGCGCCTTTTCGCATACCAAATTGTATTCTTCTTCTTTTCTGTAGATAGGAACGATGACAACCTTGAAAGGAGCCAAGTTCGGAGGAAGTACAAGGCCGTTGTCGTCCGAATGCGTCATGATCAATGCGCCCATCAAACGCGTTGATACGCCCCACGAAGTTGCCCAGACGAAATCCTGTTTGCCATCCTGACCTGTGAATTTCACATCAAATGCCTTTGCGAAATTCTGCCCGAGGAAATGCGAAGTGCCTGCTTGCAGCGCTTTCCCATCTTGCATCAACGCTTCAATGCAGTAGGTTTCAATGGCACCGGCAAATCGTTCGTTGGCCGATTTGGTGCCTTTCCAAACCGGAATGGCAAGGAAATTCTCCGCGAAATCAGCATAAACATTCATCATCTGTTCTGCCTCTGCAATGGCTTCTTCTTTGGTGGCATGTGCCGTGTGGCCTTCCTGCCAAAGGAATTCTGCCGTGCGCAGAAAAAGTCGTGTGCGCATTTCCCAACGCACAACATTTGCCCATTGGTTCACCAGAATGGGAAGGTCGCGATAGCTCTGGATCCAATTTCGGTACGTGTTCCAAATAATGGTCTCGGATGTGGGCCGAACGATCAATTCCTCTTCCAAGCGTGCATCCTCGTCCACTTCAATGCCGCCATCTTCGCCATTTTTCAAACGATAATGGGTAACAACGGCACACTCTTTGGCAAAACCTTCCACATGGTCGGCTTCCTTCGCAAAAAAGCTTTTCGGAATGAACAGCGGGAAATAGGCATTCGTATGTCCCGTTGCTTTGAACTTTCGGTCGAGTTCCTGCTGCATGCTTTCCCAAATGGAAAACCCATAAGGCTTTATGACCATGCAGCCGCGGACGGCCGAGTTTTCGGCAAGATCGGCCTTCATCACCAGTTCGTTGTACCACTTGGAATAATCCTCCTCACGTGAAGTGAAATCCTTCGCCATTTTGGTATGATGTTTGTTTGATTTGTATCAGGTTTTGCGAACGGCCAAAATTAAACATTAAGCCACGCTGACTGTCTTATAAAATGAACGAACGTAAAAGTCATATAGCCATGAAACGCGCATCATTCAAACATCTTTATCTCGCTGTCCTGTTCGGGAGCTTAGCACTTACTGCTGCTGCGCAGGATGACGATGGAATATACGATGATATCTATCAGGCGCCTCCAGTTCAGGAAGTGCAGGCGGACACAACTTCTCCGCTCGATGGTTACTCGACCGTGGATGATTACTATCCCGAAGGTGGTTACAATCCGCAGAACAACAACAATAGCAACGGCTATCAGTCCAATTCGCAGTTCTACACGGATACGAATGGAAATACCATCATCAACAATAATTACTACGGGAACTATTACAACGATAACGATTACGCCTATGCTTCCCGCATCAGACGTTTTCAGAACAACAACTACGGTTGGAACTACTACTCTCCGTACTACACCAACATGTACTATTACAATAATAACCCTTACTACTGGGGAACGAGCATCTACTCAGGTTACTGGCCAAGCTACAGTTGGTACGGAAACAACTGGGGCTGGTCGTTCGGTTTAGGTTACGGCTATGGAGGATGGAATTCGGGCTGGGGATGGAACAGTCCGTACTACATGCCCGCCTGCTACGGAATGGGTTACGGCTATGGCATGTACGGCTACGGAATGGGATACGGTTGGGGAAGCCCTTACTGGAATGGTTATTACAACGGCTACTATAATGGCCTTTACAACGGTTACTACGGAAGCTATGGCTACGGAGGCTACTACAATACCTACGACAGTAACAGCAACATTTACTACGGTCACCGAGGTTCTACGGGATCGGGTGGTACGATCGGGTCTGGTTACCGAGGTTCTTCAACACCCTCGTTAGGAACAGCATATAATAAGGCCGCCCAAGAAGGAAAAGTAGCTCATGCCAACGTAGGCAATGTACTCGGAACCAAGGACGGCAAAGCGGTTGCCGCAAACTTGGATGGTTACAAGGTCCGTGCAGATCAGGCAAATGTTCAGAACCAGGCCGCAGCTGGTGTGTCTAAGACAACCGCTGATAGAACCACAACCGATGTTTCGAAGCAACGGGCAACTGCCGCAACGCAAACAGTGCAAAAGACGAACCCGTATCAACGCAGTTCTTCTGACCGTGCTACGAACGTAAGCAGCCGTCAGGTGGCTTCTGCTTCTGCACGAGATCGCCAACAGGTGTCAAGTGTGCCATCTCGCAGTAGGGTGCAATCAACTTCTTCTGCTACGCGTTCAAATACCTATTACCGTGGAAACCCTGCCACGAGGATTGACAATCGTCAGCCAGCTCGCTCTTCCGCGCAGCAAAACCGTGGAAATGTTTACCGCGACATACAGCGGTCAAACCCTAACTACGGTAATAATGGCTACAACCGCAATTCGAATGATGATTACTATCGGCCGCAGCAATCTCGCCCGAACACGCAATATCAACGGCCATCCAATGGGCAGCAGAATGTTCCATCGAGAAATTATCAATCTCCTTCGAGGAACTATGATGCTCCTTCACGCAACTATCAGGCACCATCAAGGAATTACAATACGCCTTCAAGAAATTATCAGGCACCGTCTCAGAACTACAGTCCTCCTTCAAGAGGCGTAAGTCCAAACCGAGGACCTTCTGGTGGAGGATTCTCTTCCCCGAACCGCTCATCTGGCTTTTCAAGCCCTGGCGGTGGTGGAGGATTCTCAAGCCCAAGCCGTGGATCCTTCGGAGGTGGTTCCATGGGAGGCGGAGGCATGCACAGAGGCGGAAGACCATAATCGATGAGTCATGAAAGGAATGAAAAGGCTTTTGATCTTGCTTGGAGCCGTTGGGATGACGGTTTCTGGCTACGCGCAAAATGAACTGGACGCCTTAAGGTATTCGCAGTTGGATGTGATGGGCACGGCCCGTTACTCGGCAATGGGTGGTGCGTTCGGTGCGCTTGGTGGCGATATGTCGAGTATGATGGTGAACCCAGCTGGTATCGGTGTGTTTGCGAAAAGCACAGGTTCCGTCTCATTGAATATTTCATCAGTTGGAACGTCCGCAGCGTATCTTGGTACGACCAGCACAGACGGTAAGGCCAATTTCAACATCACAAATGCAGGTTTTGTGGCTCGGTTCCGTAGAAGAAGGGGCGAGGACAAGCAATGGGCTTGGAAGGCATTTCACTTGGGAGTGACATACAATCGGACCGCCAATTTCAATCGAAACACAATTGTTGCGGGCGTAAATAACAATAGTTCGGCCATTGATCCGTGGGTCGATCAGCTGAACAATAGCGGCACAGCTTACACCGACATTCCTTCATCAGATCTGGTTCCAGCAGGGGAGTTCACCAACGCTTACATGGGTTGGGGAACCTTTCTTATCGATACGGTGAAAGGTTCTACAAACAGATACATTCGAAACGTACTGCCAAGTTATGGAGAGTCGCAGCGGGTACAAGAAGTAACCAAGGGCGGAATGGGCGAGGCTGCGGTTTCTTTCGGTGGAAACTTTGGGAATGCTCTCTATGTCGGTGGTTCTATCGGTATTCCAAGGTTGAGCTATGAGGTGCAAAGAGCTTATACGGAAAGTGGTGGAAGTGATTCGATAACCAGCTTCAACTCATTCACAAAGACGGATTATCTGCAAGCTACGGGTACAGGATTGAATTTGAAATTCGGTATGATCTATCGTCCAGTGAAGTGGCTGCGTCTGGGAGCTTCCATCCATTCGCCAACGTGGTACAGCATCGGAGAGAAGTTCAAATCTACGATGGTGGCGAATCTGTTGAACACCACTTATACCCAATCCACTTTGGATGGTGCGTTCAATTATCGTCTTCAAACGCCTTTCCGTGCTATTGGAAGTTTGGGTTTCGTGGTGGGTAAGATCGGTATCATCTCCGCAGATTATGAATATGTGAACTACTCACTGGCGAAATTCCGTTCAAGCAGCTATGGTTTCAATGCAGAAAATGCGAGTGTCAGAAGTCAACTCAATTGGGCTGGTAACATTCGTTTTGGTACCGAATGGCGCATCAAATCCTTCAGCGTTCGCGGAGGTTTCGCCATTTTCGGTAATCCTTACAAATTGGGATTCAACTTCGACAACACGCGCTATTCGTTGGGTGCAGGCTTCAGACTTAAAAGGTTCTTCGTTGATCTGACCTACAGTCTTAACCGATACGTGAATAGCTACGAGGTGTACAATACCGATTACACGCCTCTTGCGAAGGTGGTTACAACGAGCCACAACATCACCACAACGGTTGGATTCCGTTTCTAATTCTGAAGTCTCAGAATTCCTGCTTTGGCCTTTTGGTTGATGCTGTTCCGATATTCCGAATTATCGAAATCTGAACACGTTTCAAAGGCTTTTAGAGCCATATCTTTCTTGCCTTGTTGTTCGTAGATGTAACCGAGCATCAAAGATGAATTGGCGGCAAAGTAGCGTTTGCTCTCTGCGCCACTTTCTATCGTGAGTTTGTAGTAGTTGATGGCCTCACTCAGGTTGCCCAATTCGTGGTGGATGCGCCCCAAACGGTAGGTGAATTCCAATTGCTCATCACTCGTTTGGATGCTTCCCTTCGGTGAGTTGATCAACGTGTTCAATGCTTCGCGATAGTAGCCGCCATCGAACTGCAAACGCGCTTTGAGCAATGTCTTGTTCGGAATAATGCCCGATTCAAATTCCTTCTGAGCAGACTTGTCTTCATCCAGCATGGTGTTTCCGATTCCATCAACACTTGAGATGATCTTTCTGTACATATTCTCATCTCCCGTGAGAATAAGTGCCTGCCACGCCATTTTCTGATGCGCAGATTTCAGGTAACTGTTGCCTTTGAAGGACTTGATGTATTCACGAAAATTGATGCTTGCGTCTTTGTCCATACGCGAGAGTTTCATTTCGCCAAGAAGGAAATTCAAGTATGGAAAAGCTTTACGGCCTTCGATTGCGGCTTCCAAGATTTTTATGGCATCATCCGTTTTGGCCGCTTTTCTAAGCAGACTTGCATTAGCGAAATCCATCAACGGTCCCGTTTCCAATTTCACTTTTTCGGCAATGCTGTTCAGTCCATCCGCATCATTCAATAGATTGATGTACAGGAAGCTCAACAGAAAGAAGGTTTCCTTGCGCAGGTTATGGTAAGTTTCTTTTCCTTCTGTTTTGTTGATGACCATTTCCATTTCGCCCACGCCTTGCGAAATGGTTCCGTCCACGCCCATAAGTTTGGTAGCCCAACGGTAATTGTCGGGAACAGTACCGATAAGCGTGTGCAGCAGCCCCATTCCTTTATATGTGGGAAGGAAATCAGGGTATTTCTCCATGTTCTTTTCCAGCAGATGGAAAGCCTTGTTGATCTCTCGAGCACCGTTCAAGTATTCTCCGAATCGCATCATCGAAAATGCCCAATGCAGATGCAATTCGCCTTCGGCCAAAAGTTTGTAAGGTGAATTATCAGGAAGTCGGTCAAATGCTTTCAAACGTTCCGAACGCAGTTCTTTACGCAGTTCGAACTGTTGCTGGTCTTCGGTAACTACTATGAAAAGGAAGTCTGAAAGGTCTTCGAGATAGCGTGCGGAAAAATTGTTCGGATCGGACGTTTTCAGTTTCTGAATACGTTCGCTTGCTTCTACAAACTTTAGGTCGAGTAGGAGGGAATAGGCTTCTTGAAAATCATCGTTAACAGTAAAATGCTGGCTTTGGGCTTTCAGTGAAAGTCCAAGACTCAACAGTAGTGCGATGATTGTGCGGAACATCAGGTACAAAAAAAGGGGATTCAAAGCGAATCCCCTTCAATATTCAAACCATTCAGGTTTTATCCTTCTGTTTCGCCATCGATTTCAGCGTCAACAAGCACGCGACCGCAATGCTCACAAACGATGATCTTCTTTCTCAAGCTGATGTCAAGAATTCGCTGTGCTGGAATCACGTTGAAGCAACCACCACAGGCACCACGCTCAATCTTCACAACGGCCAAGCCGTTGATCGAGTTTCCGCGGATTCTCTTGTAAGCGGTCAACAGACGGTCTTCGATCACTTTCTCTGCATCTTTCGATTGCTTCACCAATTTAGCTTCGTCCTTCTCCGTTTCGGCAACGATAGAGTCAAGTTCAGCCTTCTTAGCTTCAAGATCTTTCTGACGCTCTTCCAAGGCTGTTTTTGCTGTCTCGATCAACTCATTCTTGGCCTCAATGTTTGCCTTGAACTCGTTCATTTTCTTCTCACAAAGTTGGATTTCCAAGTTCTGGAACTCAATCTCTTTGTTCAAAGAATCGAACTCACGGTTGTTACGCACTTTTCCTTGCTGCTCCTCATATTTCTTGATGGCTGCAAGTGCATCCGTGATCATATTCTTACGCTGAACGATTGCATCTTCAAATGCATTCACTTCATCGGTAAGGTTCTGCAAACGTGTTTCAAGACCTGCGATGTCGTCTTCAAGATCCTGAACTTCCAATGGAAGCTCTCCACGGATGGTGCGGATGCGGTCAATTTCAGAATCGATCTTCTGAAGATTGTAAAGCGCTTTCAGTTTTTCCTCAACTGTGAAATCCGAACCGGTTGTAGCTTTTTTTGTGGCCATGCTCTATAGATAGTTTATCGGGTTTGTCTTCACTCTTGACAAACGGGGTGCAAAGGTAGGAAATTTCTCTGCGAGTTTTTCTGCTAAAAGTTGAATGGTGAATTGTTCGCTTTCGTAGTGGCCGATGTCGGCAATGATGATGCGGTTTTCAGCATCAAAAAATTGATGGTATTTGAAGTCGCCAGTGACGAAAACATCGGCTCCAGCACCGATTGCGGAGCTGAGAAGAAAGCTGCCCGATCCACCACAAATGGCAACTCGTTTTACATTCTCCTTATGTGGAAGCGTGTAACGGACGCAATCCGTTTTCATGTTGGTTTTGAGAGATTTCAAAAACTCCAGTGCATCCATTTCCTTTGGCAGATCACCGACCATTCCAGAACCGACCTCTTTCCAGAGGTTTTCCATCGGATAAATGTCGAAGGCCACTTCTTCGTAAGGGTGTGCTTCCTGCATGGCTTTCAGCACCGATTTCACCGCAAATTCAGGAACAACTGTTTCAATCCTCACTTCATTTTCGGAGTGGATTTCACCTTTGTTTCCTACAAACGGGTTGGTGTTCTCATTTCCACGGAAAGTCCCCGTTCCATTGACATTGAAAGAACATTGGTCGTAATTGCCGATTTGGCCAGCACCGGCATCGCACATGGCCGTTCGCACTTTTTCCGCGTGTTCGGTAGGGCAGTAGGTCACCACCTTCTTCAGCAATTGCTTTTTGGGTTGAAGAATGCGCGTGTTCTCCAGACCGAGTTGTTCTGCAAAGCGTTTGTTCACACCATCAATTACGTTGTCCAAGTTGGTGTGGATGGCGTAAAGGAGCACATCCTTTTTGATGGCTTTCATCACCGTGCGTTCGATGTAATTCTTGCCGTTCAGCCGCTTTAGGCCGCTGAAAACAATCGGATGATGGGAAACGATTAGGTTGCAGCCTTGCGAAATGGCATCCTCAACCACGTCTTCGGTGCAATCCAAACTCACCAGAATTCCTGTCACTTCAGTTCGAGAATCTCCGACCAACAATCCTGAATTGTCGTAACTCTCCTGAAGCGATGGTGGTGCCAGCTGTTCCAAAAAATCAATCACCTCGGCTGCTTTCATCTCTTTTCGATTTGAAGCAATATTAAGAAGAATGACGGGTTCGTTTCTATCTTCACCCCGATGCCTTGGTACCGACATCTGCTGTGGCCGTTCGCCATTATCTACGGGATCGTTGTCACCGTGCGCAACTTGCTTTTCGACATTGGCATTCTTCCATCCAAAGAATTTGATGTTCCAGTGATATGCGTGGGAAACCTCGAAACAGGCGGAACAGGAAAGTCGCCTTTGGTCAGCTACATCGTTCGGATGTTGCTTCAGAAAGGAAAGAAGGTGGCAGTGATCAGTCGCGGCTACGGTCGCAAAACCACAGGTTTCAGAATTGTTGAAACGAACAGTTTGGCTGTTGATGTTGGTGATGAGCCGCTGCAACTTAAGCGAAGGCATCCTGAAGCTATTGTTGCGGTCTGCGAAAATCGTGTGAGGGGAATAGAGCACTTATTAGCTTCAAATCCAAAACCCGATTTCGTGGTGATGGATGATGGTTTCCAACATCGTTGGGTAAAGCCGAGTTTTTCCATTCTGGTCACAGCCGCACATTTGCCCTACATACAGAATTGGTTACTGCCTGTCGGTACCCTACGCGAAACCATGTTCTCCGCATCGCGTGCTGATGTTTGTGTAATTACGGGAGTGAGTGATCGAATGGAAGCGGCTGCCATTGATAACGTCTATCTTACAAAGACCGTGGTGGAAGCAGAAGTTCAGATTTCAGGACGAACGAACAAACTGGAATTGGGTGGAACCATCATTTCATTCTGTGGTATTGCCAATGCCGAACGTTTTCAGGAATTGGTACGGATGAATTTCAATGTGCTGGAACATTTCAGTTTTGCCGATCATCACAATTACACCGTTTCTGACCTCAAAAAGCTGCGGGAAAAAATAGATAGTTTTGGCGCGGCCGTTGATGCGGTTATCACTACAGAAAAGGATGCCGTTCGATTGATGAACACGCCTCTTTTGAGTGAATTCGGGGAGATTCCTGTTTATTACTTACCGATTGATATTGGGTTCTTGTTTGAAAAAGGGCCTGCGTTTGAAATACTGATACTGCAACATGGAAAACATGCTTGAGAAAATTAAAGAAACGGCTGCATACCTGAAGCAGCGGACGGGTGCATCTCCTGAGGTTGGGATTATTCTGGGAACAGGACTTGGAGGTCTGGTCAAAGAGATCGAGGCGGAGCATGTGGTACCGTATGAGGAGATTCCCAATTTCCCTGTTTCCACGGTTGAAGGCCATTCTGGCAAACTGATCTTCGGAAAGCTTGGCGGCAAGTCGGTAATGGCCATGCAGGGTCGTTTCCATTACTACGAAGGCTACGACATGAAGCAGGTCACATTTCCTGTTCGGGTGATGAAGGCTCTGGGAATAAATGACGTGGTGGTTTCAAACGCAAGCGGAGGTGTGAATCCCGATTTTGAGATCGGTGACCTGATGATCCTGAACGATCACATCAACCTGTTTCCGACCAATCCGCTCATGGGAAGGAATTACCCAGAGCTCGGACCGCGGTTTCCTGATATGAGTGAGGCGTATGATAAAAGCCTCATCGCAAAAGCGAAGGAAATTGCATTGGCAAATGGAATAAAAGTGCAAGAAGGAATTTACGCAGGATTGAGCGGTCCGTGTTTGGAAACGCCTGCTGAGTACATGTACGTGCGGAACGTTGGTGCGGACACGGTGGGGATGTCAACGGTTCCTGAAGTGATAGCTGCTCGTCATGGCGGCATGCGCTGTTTTGCCGTTTCCATTATCACAGACCTTGGTGTGCCTGGCAAGATTGTGAAAGTAACGCACGAGGACGTTATTGAAGTGGCCTCGAAAGCTGAGCCGAAAATGACGCTCATCATGAAGGAACTGATAGCCAGTCTCTAAAACAGAAAAGCCCCCGATTTTGGAGGCTTTCACATTTTCATTGGCAGGGAAAGGGAACGGGTCAATCCTGCATTTCTATCATCTTAAAAGGAACGTTGATGATGCTCTGGTAATCTTCACCAGCTTCGAGCATGTCTTCATCATCTTCTTCGTAGTACCAGTTTATCACGATCTCGCTGCCATTCTTGCTCATGTTCTCCATCTTCTTGAAAAGATCGAGCAGACATTTGGATGAACTCGTATTGAAGTATTCGAGTTGGATATCGCATACCGTTTTCGACTTCGGGCTATTGGAGTATTCCTCCAACCAATCTACCAACGGCTTGTAAAACTCAATGGAGTTTTCGGGTATTGAACGCCCTTTCAATAGGATTGCTCCTGTGTCACCATCAAATTTCACGTTGGGCGTTTTCGGTGTTCCTTCTATAAAAATCGAGTCCATGTTACCGATGTTTTATGATTATTGTTCTTCTACGTTTATGTTGAGACTGAAAAACGAGTATTTGTCATTCATTGGTGCAAACTCGTAGTTCAGTTTTTTGCCTGTTTTGCGGGCAATATCGATCATTCCCAGACCGCCACCGCCTTTGTCGGACCGACCATCGCTGTTCAGCACTTCCTTATACAGTTCTTTCAACTCATCTTTTGTGAGCGAATTGATGCGGTCCAAACGCTCTCTGAACGAATCTTTTCTATCCGAGAGAATGTAGTTTCCTGTGGTGATCGAATAGCCATTTCGGTTAAGGCTGATCATGAATATGGCCGAGCGGTCTGTTCCGTTCTTGGCAGAATCGGAGGGAATCTCATCGATGTGGTGATAGAGGTTCTGTAGACACTCCACCAGTACGTTATATACTTTCTTCTTCAACCTTGGCGCTTCATTCATGTCGTCCATGCGCTGCTCAATTATCTGCAGGATGGAAGACATCAGTTCAGAGGTGACATCACCTTTGAACGATAGGACGACCTTGTTCGTCTCCATTCGGTGATATAGGTCGTAAATATTCATCTCCTCTTCTCGCTCTTTCAATAATACGCCTCGGTTAGCTGTATTACGGTTCATAAGCTGTTATTCGGTTATTCGATGTTTCAGCCCCGATTTTCCAAGTTTCGCATCTTATACTATCATTCTCGCATTAGGTTACCATCCGATCTAAAAAAATGCCCAACCCCGTTCAAATCAATATTTTTGGCCGCCCCAAAAAGCATGCACGTGCACAACTGGTTTAAAACGTGGTTCAATTCGCCCTACTATCATCTCCTTTACAGGAACAGGGATGAGGCCGAGGCCGAGCGGTTCATCGATCGCTTGACCGCATATTTGGATCTGCCACGTGGCTCCCGCGCGCTGGATCTGGCCTGTGGCAAGGGGCGTCATTCATTGCACCTACGGAAAAATGGGTTCGATGTGGTTGGAATTGACCTCGCTGAGGACAGCATTGAGGAGGCCAGAACATTGGAGTGCGATGGATTGGAATTTTTCGTTCACGACATGCGCTCGCTCTATTGGACCAAACACTTCGACCTTGTGGTGAATCTCTTCACCAGTTTTGGATATTTTCATAGCGCAGACGATGACCAGAAAACCATCTCGACTGTGGCTGATGCATTGAAGCCCCAAGGTATTTTCATACTCGATTTTATGAATGTGGAAAAGGTGATCGCCAACTTGGTTGATTATGAGGAGCGAACGATCGATGGTGTTCAGTTCGAAATTTCACGTGCCGTGGAAGACGGGACGATCGTCAAACGCATCCATGTTATTGATGGTGATCCCGAAAATTCGGGACAGGTCGTTGAGCTTGATTTTGAGGAACAGGTAGATGCACTCAAATTGCAAGATTTCGTTGCTTATTTTGAGGCCGCTGGTTTGGAGCTGATGGAAACTTTCGGGGACTACAATTTGAACAGGTTTGACACGCAGCATTCGGACCGTTTGATACTTATTGCTAAAAAGACTGCCGCCTGATGGAACTGTTGATATTACTGTTTGGAGCTTTTGCAGGAGGAATGCTGGCTTGGGTTGTCAAGATCAGCCAACCCAATATGAAGATAGCGTTGGCCTTCAGCGGTGCATTCATGCTTGGCCTTTCCTTTTTTCACGTGCTGCCCGAATCGTACGGGATACTCGGTTCCAAGGCAGGTATCTGGGTATTGATCGGATTCATGGTTCAGATCATGCTCGAAGTGCTTTCTAAGGGAATGGAACACGGACACGCGCATGCGTTGCACGGCAAGGAACTTCCTATGGCGCTGTTCGTGGGGCTTGGTGTACACGCTTTGCTTGAAGGTTTGCCCTTTGGAGGCGAACATGCGCACGAACATCATTCCCTGCTCACGGGTGTCATCATTCATAAGATTCCTGTGGCTTTCATTTTGGGAACGGTGCTGCGAGGAGCGCATTTCTCGGTTGCACAGGGAGCGCTGGCCATCTTTGGATTCAGCCTAATGGCTCCGCTGGGAGGAATCATCACGCATTTTTTGGAAGGTTCGGTTGTTGAGGTCGGCAATTTTCAAGGAATTGTTCTGGCCATTCTGGTCGGGGTGTTTCTACACATCGCCACCACCATCATTTTCGAATCAGACAAAGGACACGCATTCAACATCCGCAAACTGGCGGCAATTGTAGCTGGTTTTGTGCTGGCGTACGTGTCAATTTAAGTTACCGTTATTATGGTATGGTGGCAGAGAACATTGGCCCGACCTATCTGTTATCTTTGCCAACGAATCGAATTTTAATCAAAAATCACAGAATAAAATGTCAACATTAGTAGGTAAAAAAGCACCTTTTTTCAGCGCACCAGCAGTTGTAAACGGAGGAACCGTTGAAGCTGATTTCTCATTGGATCAATATATCGGTAAGAAGAATGTCGTGTTCTTCTTCTACCCGAAAGATTTCACATTCGTCTGCCCGTCAGAACTTCACGCATTCCAAGAAAAATTGGCCGAGTTTGAAGCAAGGAACACGGCTGTCGTTGCCTGTTCAACGGACACAGAGGAAACACATTGGGGATGGTTGCAAATGGATAAAGCTGCTGGCGGCATCAAAGGGGTTACTTACCCGATCGTAGCAGATACTGCCAAGACCATTTCTGCAAACTACGGAGTGCTTTTCGGTGATTATGACATGGACGAGGACGGTGATCTGATCGCAACAGGACCAATGATCGCATTCCGTGGTCTTTTCCTTATCGATAAGGAAGGAACTGTGCGTCATGCACTGGTAAACGATCTTCCATTAGGAAGAAACGTTGATGAGGCATTGAGAATGGTTGATGCGCTGACCTTCTTTGAAGAGAACGGTGAGGTTTGCCCTGCCAACTGGGTGAAAGGCTCAACAGGCATGAAAGCCACGCACGAAGGAGTTGCCGAATATCTGGCTTCTCACTAAGCGATTTTGAATTTTGGCGAAGGCCCGAACGCTTCAGCGTTCGGGCCTTCGTGTTTAAAGTAAACTGCCGACAGACCGTTTCCTGCAACACGCGTAACTTGTGCAACAAACGAATCGTTAATCCAAGCATGCTCATGAGATTTTTATACACCATCGCGCTTTCCTTCCTTGTTTCATTCATAATGCCCAGCTCGGTTCTGCTTGCGCAAACAGTAGATCCGAATGCCATTGACGGACAGATCCATCTAAAGCTTTCTGGGGCTTCGCCAATCAATCTGGATGGATACACAGGTGGCAATGTTACAATCGACCTGCTGTTTGCGGCTTCTGGACTCGACAGCATTTATCGGCCGTTTCCCATGCCAGGAACTGCACTTGACAGCATTTACCGCGTCATCTTTCCGAATGTGGCACAAGTTGATGTGTTGATCAGCGCATTAAGCGCGTTGCCTTACGTGGAGTATGCAGAGAAGAATCCGCTGATGTTCACTTCACATACTCCGAACGATCTTCAGTCGGGCCAATGGGCGTTGACCAAAATACAGGCAGAGGAAGCATGGAATTTCACCACAGGTTCGTCAAGCGTGCTGGTGGCTGTATTGGACAATGCCATTTCCATTGATCACCAGGATCTTTCAGCCAATATTTACTTGAACACGGCAGAACAGAACGGCCTTACATTATTGGATGATGATGGCAATGGAAGAGCAGATGACCTGCATGGCTATGATGTTGCAAACAATGATGCCGACCCGCGCCCGCCAGCAAATGCATCGGGTAATAATGATGAATTCATTCATGGAACACACGTGGCAGGAATTGTTGGCGCGGTTTCCAACAATAACACGGGAATTGCTTCCATCGGTTATTCGATAAAAATTTTACCTGTTAAGATCGGGCGCGATTCGGATGCTGCTCTTACGGGCGGCATTGATGGCATTTATTACGCCATGCGCTCTGGCGCTGATGTTATCAGCATGTCGTGGGGAACAACTACCGATGCGGCCACGCTGAAAACGGTGGTGCAGCAAGCGGCTGTTTCGGGTGCGTTGCTGGTGGCCGCAGCAGGAAACGATGGAGACCAAACGTTGAGTTATCCGGCCGCGTACCCGCAGGTGGTGAGTGTGGGAGCCACAGACGAGAATGACGCCAAGGCATCATTTTCGAGCTATGGTTCCACTGTGGATGTGATGGCTCCGGGAGTGGGCATCTACAGTACACTTCCAGAAAACAATAACACGTACGGAAATCTCAGTGGAACATCCATGGCAACTCCGCTGGTATCAGGTTTGGCAGGATTGGTAAAATCGTATTTCCCAAACATGAATGCGTCACAGATCCGTCAACGGATAGAGCAAGGTTGTGAGGACATCAGCGCGGAGAATCCGGGAATGAGCGGAATGATCGGTGCAGGAAGGATCAATGCGTTCCGAACACTTGGAAATGTGGCCGTGGCCGACATCTCAAAAGAGGATATTTCCATGTGGCCGAATCCATGTTCGGACGTTCTGTATTTGAAAAAGCCAGCACAACTGGCGGTGAAAAATGTAACGGTTGTGGATGTTTCGGGTCGAGAGGTGCTACGGAGCGCATGGTCGCGGAACCTCGACCTCAACGCGCTTTCTTCGGGCGTCTATTCACTCAATGTGGCAACTGAAAACCACCTGTATCAAACCAAATTCATCGTGCAATGAAAAAAGGACTATTGCTCATTCTTGCGTTCGTTCCATTTCTCGGACTGCCAGGCTGCAAAGTGCTGGACGAACTTCGCACGTTCCACATCAACTATTCGGCTGATTTCACCATTCCGAGTACGAGCATCATCGATATCCCGGTCAGTTTGCCCACACCTTCCACCACAACCAATTCCGAACAGAAGTTTGAGGATGAAGGCGTGAAATCCGACTGGATCGATTCCATCAAATTGACCTCACTCAGCATTACCATCACTTCTCCGCAAGGAGAGGATTTCAGCTTTTTGCAGGAAATTTCCATTTACATGAAAACAGATGGGCAACCGGAAGTGCTTATTGCAAGCAAGATCCCAGTTCCGTCAGATGCTGGGAGCACGCTGACGCTTGATGTGACCGGAACAGACCTCTATCCGTACATCTCGCAAAGCAGTTTTACGCTGCGCACGGCCGCCACTACCGATGAGACCATGACGCAAAGCGTTGATTTCCGTGCCGATATGGTGGTTGAGGTGAAAGCCACCATTCCTGGAGGTAAGAAGTAATTGATAGTTGGAAATGCGGCTTCTCATTTTCCCGTTCCTTCTCCTTTCATCACAGATTCTGTTGGCGCAAACGTCTGTGCTTACGGAACTCTGCGACCTTCCTTCGGTTGTGAGCGAAACCTCTGGCATTGTCAACGGCCCGAACGGGTGGTTTTGGACACACAACGATAGCGGGAATCCTGCCGAACTCTATTGTGTAGATACGAACGGAGTGCTTCAGCGCACCGTTTCGGTTATCGGAGATGTGAACACGGATTGGGAGGAAGTGGCAAAGGACGATGAGGGAAACCTGTATGTGGGCAACTTCGGCAACAACTCACTCGATCGCACCGATCTGCACATCGTGAAAATTCCGAGGATCGATACATGCACGGTCAATGCAGTTGTAACCGATACCATCCGTTTTTCCTATCCCGATCAAACAGCATTTCCGCCAAGCGGAAGTTATGGCAACTTCGATATGGAGGCCATGTTCTGGTTCAATGATTCGCTGCATTTGTTCAGCAAAGACCGCTCGAATCCATCTACAGGATATACCAAGCATTACAGATTGCCTACGCAGAACGGAACTTATGTGGCCGAACTGCTCGATAGCTTTTACGTAGGACACACCAGTTTCGTTTTTGCGGTTACCGCAGCAGATATTTCCGAAAATGCAGATAGCGTGGTTCTGCTCACTTCAGACAAGGTTCTGCTGTTCACCAATTTTACGGGCAGCGACTTCTTTTCTGGCGATGTTCTGACCTTAGGTTTTTCTTTCATATCGCAGAAGGAAGGCATCTGTTTTCGCAATGGATCTCTTTACATAACCGATGAACAATCCTTTGGGATGGGAGGGAAGATGTACCGATTGCATCCTTCGGTTTTTATTGGTGTGAATGAGACTTACAGAGAACTTAGCGTAAGAACCATTTATCGCCAAGACCTCTCATTGCAATCAATTGAATTTGAAGGTGAAGAAGTGGAATGGAAACTCCTCAGCACCGATGGAAAACTGGTGCGTTCAGGGAATTCAAGGGGTAGAATCCTTGCTTCAGAATTCAACGGTAAACAAGGAATGTTTGTGATTCAGTTGTCAACGGATAGTGGTGCCAAGGCGATGCTCATCCAACTTTAGGGTCACAGCTTCTTTGCTGCATTCCAGTATTCGTCCATTTCCTCCAAGGTCATGTCCGAAAGTTCCTTTCCGTCTTTTTTCGATTCTGATTCCAGATACTGAAAACGCTTGATGAATTTCTTGTTGGTGCGCTCCAAGGCCGTTTCGGGATCAATGTCAATGAAACGCGCGTAATTGATCATGGAAAAGAGCACATCACCGAACTCGCTTTCGATCTTCGTTCTATCGGCATTCGAATCGATCTCCTCTTTCAGTTCTACCAACTCCTCATTCACCTTGTCCCAAACCTGTTCGCGGTTGTCCCAATCGAAACCAACTCCACGCGCCTTGTCCTGAATGCGTGTGGCCTTGACCATGGCAGGCAATGAACGGGGCACGCCTTCCAACACGGATTTCTTGCCTTCTTTCAGTTTCAGTTTTTCCCAATTGGCCTTTACTTCCTCCTCATCGGCAACCTTCACATCTCCATAAATGTGAGGGTGGCGCGAGATGAGCTTCTCGCAAATGCCCTCGGCCACATCGGCAATGTCAAATGCGTTCTTCTCCGAACCGATCTTGGCATAGAAAACGATGTGAAGCAGGATGTCGCCCAGTTCTTTCCTTATCTCTTCCAGATCATTGTCCAGAATGGCATCGGCCAGTTCGTAGGTCTCCTCAATGGTCAGATGGCGCAGGCTCTCCAGCGTCTGCTTACGGTCCCACGGGCATTTCTCCCGCAGGTCGTCCATGATGTTCAGCAATCGTCCGAACTGTTCGAGTCTTCGGTCCATTCTTGTTTTGGCTTTGGACAAAAGTGACGAAATAAACAGGTCAACGTGGAGTGTTGAGATGCGGGTTTTACCCGATTATTCCACAAACTTGGGGAATAAGACCTCCGAGGTTTTCAAAATAGAGGAGCCCGAAATGCAGGTTCTGTGAATGAATCCGTTGATTCTATCATAGCCCACGATTTAAATCGCGGGTCATGATAGATGGCAGAGTACCAACCGTTTTAACGGTTCTGAGGACAGGTCTATCATTGGCAAGTGTGATTCTGATTTTTTTCGGACACCCATGTTTTCAAAACCTTCAAGGCATTTATATCCCGTTCACTCTAACCGCTCAATAATCCACCCTGTTTCATCGGCTGCCTTTCCGATGGTGTACTTGCCGACCTTCTTCTCGTTGAGCGAAGTGACGATGCGGGCAGGTGTGTTTCCACGCCCCACCCAATTCCAGTCACGTTTATCGACAAAATACGTTTCACCCACCTTCATTGCCGTCAGGGCCTTGCGCAGCCAATGACCGTTGGTCATGGGTATTACGCCCCCTTTCTTATCAAGGTCCTCCGGTCTGATGATGCCCGAATGGGCCTTGCTTTGGGGTTTCCGATGTTTTCTGTTCAACGCCATGGCGGTCGTATTTAAGGTTATCGCACTTGTCCGCTCCACCTGATCACCATTGCATTTTCGGTTCGCAGAACGCAAGGCTACGTTTGTGGAACAACGGGTAACGTCAGCAGGATATTGCGTATCGCTGCTGATACTCAAGGCAACTTCCGCCAAACTCGGCTTAACGTTCGCATTACTCGCGGCATTGATGTCGATACTCGGAGTGTCGTGAGTATTACTCGGAGCAACGATTGGAATACGCAAGGCTACGCCAGTACTACTCAAATTTACGTTCGCATTACTCAAGGCAGTGTTTTTGGGGCTGCGAACAGAAATGGTCTCACAGAAAGTACCACTGAACGAAAACTGGCGGTTGAAATTCCTTGTGCCGAGCTCGGTGGTGGTGCTGTTACTGGTGGTGGGGTTGGTGAGGAGTTTCCGTTAACCTGTCAAGTTCACGGAAAACCCCACTTTCCCCACTTCATTCCCCTCAGTATCAAAGGTCTTTTCCTCAAAGAGGCAGCGGCCGTTGCGGTCCACAAGGATGACGGTGGAGCACACCGTGCCGTAATTAGGTGTGTTGATGAACTTTGGAGAAAGGATCTTCTCCAGTTCGGATCCTACGCCTGTGTCGGGCAGTTGGTCATCAGCGGCCAAATGGTCGTCCCGTAAAATGGAGAAGAGAAAATCGGTCTCTAACCTGTTTTCTTGTATTGCGACCTGTAGGCGCTTTTTACCGTCATCCACCTTCGGCCAAGGAGTATCAAGAAACGCATTGCTCAAACCATGAACTCCCTTGCCAATTGGGCGAGGTGTTCTTTCCACATTGGAGAAATAGAACAGTTCTGACGGTTTCCCAGCTACAAGGTTAAAGCCATTGTAAGCTTCGGGATCTTCAATGCGCTGTAGATAGCTTTCTGCATTTGCATCTGTTGTCAGAAAATCGGAAACCAGTTTACCGCGAGTTGGACCTTTGCGGTTGAAGTAATCGGGATGGCGGTAGTTGGTGAGAAAGGCAATTTCACCACGGGTGTTGACGCCCAGCCATGTTCCCATGCCTTCGAGGTCGCGGCCTGCCAGCACTTCGGGATGGTCTTTCCAAAAGGCTGCTTTGGCCGCTGGTCGCGCTCTGAACTCATCTCTGTTCGCCAAGAGAATGAACGGGAACTCTGTACTTTCATTGATGGCGAATAAACATAAGCACATTTGATAGCTACTGAATTGGACATTTTAGGGCCACAGATGCACAGATTTTCACGGATGTATCACAGATACTTCTTTTTATCAATGAAATCTGCGAAAATCTGTGCATCTGTGGCTAATATCATGTTGTCTTACTTTAATCTTAGATCCAACTGAATTGTCGATATCTTGTCTTTCAGTTGCTCTCTGACAGAATCATATTCAGCTTTGTCCTTCAACTCGGCATTCACCGAGAAATAGAACTTGATCTTCGGTTCGGTGCCCGATGGACGGGCAGTTACCACCGTTCCGTCTGCGGTCTCAAACTGCAATACGTTAGAAGTTGGAAGTCCAGTTTCCGTTTTACTTCCATCAGCAAGGTTGGTCACTTTACCGAGTTTGTAATCGCGTAGCGTAAGTACATCCGAGCCCGCCAATTTCTTCGGTGGATCATTGCGGAGGTTTTCCATCATCTGCGCGATCTCCTCTGCACCCGAGCGGCCTTTTTTCGTCAGGCTGATAAGGTCTTCCAAGTAGAAACCGAACTCCAAGTGGATGTCCATCAATACTTCAGAAAGGCTCTTGCCATTGTTCTTGGCCCAAGCACACATTTCGGCAATAAGCACACAGCTTAGCACCGCATCCTTATCGCGTACAAGGTCGCCAGAGAGGTAGCCGTAGCTTTCCTCACCACCGCCAATGAATTGCTCCTTTCCTTCCAGTTTCAGTATCAGCTCCGCGATGTATTTGAAACCCGTAAGCACATCATAGCACGGAACATTCTTCGCCTCCGATATCTTCTTGATGAGCGCGGTGGTCACAATCGTTTTTCCTGTGAACTGCTTGCCGTTCAGTTTTCCAAGTTCGCTCCATCGTTGAATGAGGTAATACACCAGCAGCGAGCCTGTCATGTTGCCGTTCAGCAGTTCCAGTTCTCCTTTCATGTTACGAACCGCAATACCAACACGGTCTGCATCTGGGTCTGTGCCCATTACGAGGTCAGCGCCCAAAGCTTCGGCTTTCTCCAATGCCATTTTCAGCGCAGCGGCTTCTTCTGGGTTCGGAGATACCACCGTTGGGAAGTTTCCGTCTGGCGTATCCTGTTCGGCTACGGTATGCACATTCGTAAAACCGAGTTCCTTCAGCGTGCGGGGAACCATGGTGCCGCCCGTTCCGTGCAGGGCAGTGTAAACGATGTTCAGATCGGATTGCGCTTTCACCGCTTCAGGCGAAAGGCAAAGTGATTTCAAACCATCGATGTAAGCACGGTCGATCTCATCCTTCACCAACTCGATCAGCGATGCATCCGCATTCCAGTTCACATCCTGCGGACCAGCAATTTTCTGTACTTCTGCGATCACATTTTTATCGTGCGGAGCAACCAATTGGCCGCCATCCTCCCAATATGCCTTGTAGCCGTTGTATTCTTTCGGGTTGTGCGAGGCTGTGATGACGACACCCGCCTTGCAACCATAATGACGCACGGCAAACGAGAGTTCGGGTGTTGGTCGCAGTTCGCTGAACAGGTAAGCTTTGATGCCGTTGGCGGCAAAAACTTCTGCGGTCTTCCGTGCAAACAACGGGCTGTTGTTGCGCGAATCGTGTGCAATGGCCACGCTTATCTCACCACCGAACGACTTCTTCAGGTAATTGGCCAATCCTTGCGTGGCCATTCCCACGGTGTAAATGTTCATACGGTTGGTGCCCACGCCCATCAGTCCACGAAGCCCGCCTGTACCAAACTCAAGGTCCTTGTAAAAACACTCGGTCAGTTCCTCTGGGTTCAAATCAATAAGGTTCTGAACCTGTGCGCGCGTTTCCGCATCGAACGCATCGGATGTCCATTTTTGGGCTTTTTCGAGAATGGCCTTTTCCATCTGTCGCGTAATTTGCGGCAAAAGTACAATTGCCTCTCAACTGGCAACGGTAACGTTGAAATCCTATTTTTGGACTTGGATTTAACATGAAAACATGAAAAGAACAGTTCTAAGTCTATCATTGGTTATCGGATTATCTTCGTTCGGCTTCGCCCAACAGGAGGAGTTGAAATCGGCCACGGCCAACCTTGAAAAGAAGAATTACATTGCTGCGCTGGATGACATCAGCAAGGCAAAGAAGGCTGTGACAAAACTGATATCGGACAATATTGCAAGTGTGCTCCCTGCCAAATTCGGTGAGTTTGAGATGCAGAAGGATGATTTTGGCGGTGGAATGGACATGGGTGGTGTAAGTGTTACCAAAACTTATAGGAAACCTAAACCTTCTTCGGAAGGAACAAGTGGCGATGCAGCCATGAATGACCCTGCCATAATGGATCCGATGATGGGGCAGGATCTTGAACAGATCACGGTTCAGATCACCAACAATATGATGAATGCGAGTGAGGTACAGAATGCGCATTCCATGCAAGAAGGCGGAATGAGCTCAGGTGATGTGAAGCCGATTCGTGTGAAGGGCTATCGCGCCATCACAAAATCGTATGGTGGTGGTGAGAATGAACCGGGGTATAGGAAAATGCAACAAGCACAGGCCATTGTCGGGGGGGCGTTCATTTCAGTTGATATTGAGGGAGTTAAAGAGCCAGGGCAAGCCCTAAAATTTTTGGAAACGATCGACTTTGAGAAGTTGATAGGAATGGTAGGTAAGTAATTTCCAGGAAATTCTTTGAAAGCCGCTACGCGATTCGTGTGGCGGCTTTTTTATTGTCCAGATGCATTTTTCTCGAACATTTTGATGAGATCCTCATCGCTCATACTCATGTTCTGAATGGAGAATTGCGCATCCTCGGCCAGTTTGTGGTCAGGATAGGTAGTGAGGAACTTCTCATAGAACCACCGCGCCTGAGCTGTATCGCGGTTTAAATTCTCTTCGCAGAAACCGCAGAGAAAAAGAGCTTCCGGAGATTTGTAATATTCCGCGTGATCATCGGCAATGGTACGGAAGTATTTCACCGCCAAGTTTCCCTGTCCGATGCCCATGCTCACTTCTCCTGCCTTGAAGAGCATATCCACCGCCAGACTGTCCTTTTCATTGCTTTGATAGAAATGGGCGTATTCACGCACCAATTGAATCCCTGCTCTTGGGTCGGCTTCGGCCTCTTCATCTGCAAATAGAATAGTTTCCATGCTATCGATTCGCGCCAATGATAGGTCTCGCTCCGAAAGGGGTTCTTTTGTTGGTCCGCACGCAGTGAAAAGCAGTGCCAAAGCGGCAACGGAAATGTTCAGTTTCTTCATTTCGGGAAACGCATTTTGTATTCAGCATCCACAATTCCTTTGCTGATGTCGTTCAGCTTTCCTTTCAGCATTCTGCGCTTCAAGGCAGGTAGGTGGTCGGTGAAAAGGACGCCTTCAATGTGGTCGTATTCGTGTTGGATGATTCGGGCGGTGATGCCTTCAAACCACTCTTCTTTCAACTCCCAATTCTCATCATAATACTCGATAAGTATCTTCGGCTTGCGGGAAACATCCTCTCGGATCCCAGGAATGCTCAAACAACCCTCATTGAAGTCCCATTTCTTGCCTTCTTCTTCGAGAATGATAGGGTTGATGAACACTTTTACAAAGCCATCCAACTCTGGATGCTCTTCGCAGAATGGCGTGGCATCTACAATAAACAGTCTTATGCTGAGTCCGATCTGTGGCGCGGCCAATCCAACGCCCGAAGCGTTGTACATCGTCTCGAACATGTTATCCACCAACTGTCCCAATTCGGGGTATTCAGGGTCGATGTCTTCCGCTACCTTCTTCAAAACGGGATCACCGTAGGCAACGATCGGGAGAATCTTGGTTTTCGTCTTCGTTTCGCTCATCTGTTCAAACTGTTCTGCTGTTCCATGTACGATTGCAGGATGATGGTGGCACTCACCTTATCGACCATCGCCTTGTCCGCACGCTGTTTCTTCTTCAGGCCGCCCTCAATCATTGCTCCAAACGCCATCTTAGAGGTGAATCGCTCATCCATTCGGTCGATCTGTACATGAGGGAACTGCTTTTTCAGCCGTTCTGTCAGTTGATCGGCACCAGCGGCAGCCTGTGCGGGTTCGTTATTCAGGCGTTTCGGGTCACCGATCACAATGCAATCCACCGTTTCGGTTTCCATGTATTTCTTGAGGAAATCCATCAGTTCGTTCGGATGCACGGTTGTGAGGGCCGAAGCAATGATCTGCAACGGGTCGGTGGCGGCAATTCCCACGCGTTTTGTCCCATAATCCAATGCCAGAATCCGACCCATTTACCTGCTTTCTGAAGCGCGGCAAAGTTAAGGATTATCTTTGCGGCCATGAGAACAGATGAATTGCGAGAACTTATTGAGCAGGCGTGGGAAAACCGCGGAATGCTGAGTTCAGAAAAGACGGTTTCGGCTGTGCGGGAAGTGGTGGCGTTGCTTGATGCGGGTCAGCTTCGCGTGGCCGAACCGAACGGAGATGATTGGAAAGTGAACGAATGGGTGAAGAAGGCGGTGATTCTGTATTTCCCGATTCAGAAGATGGAAACGATTGAGGTCGGGCCATTTGAGTTTCACGACAAAATTGCGTTGAAGAAAGGTCACAAGGAAGCTGGTGTCCGTGTGGTGCCTCATGCCATTGCGCGCTACGGTTCGTTCTTGGAGAGTGGCGTTATCATGATGCCATCGTATGTGAATATCGGGGCGTATGTGGCCACAGGGACCATGGTCGATACGTGGGCAACTGTCGGTTCGTGTGCGCAGATCGGCAAGGGTGTTCATTTGAGTGGAGGTGTCGGTATCGGAGGCGTGTTGGAGCCGATTCAGGCTGCGCCAGTGATCATTGAAGATGATGCGTTCCTCGGTTCGCGAAGCATTGTGGTGGAAGGCGTGAGAGTGGGGAAGGAAGCGGTGCTTGGAGCCAATGTGGTGCTTACCAAAAGCACGCGTATCATTGACGTAACGGGTTCTGAACCCAAAGAAATGAAAGGCTACGTTCCACCACGTTCGGTGGTCATTCCAGGAACGTACCCGAAGGAATTCCCTGCGGGAACTTATAACGTGCCTTGTGCCCTGATTATCGGTCAGCGGAAGGAGAGCACTGACCAGAAAACTTCGTTGAATGACGCGCTGCGTGAGTTCAATGTGGCAGTTTAGCGGAATGGTCCGCAGCGGAAGGCATATACGTTTCTACAACCGTCACCCTGAATTCATTTCAGGGTCTAAAAAGATGCTGAAACAAGTTCAGCATGACATCCGCGGGTGTTGGCTGATTTTACGGGCCCTGAATGGATAAGATTCTCGTCATCCAGACCGCCTTCATTGGTGATGCCATCCTTGGAACTGCGCTTCTGGAGGAGTTGCATCGGCAACACCCAAACGCCAAGATCGATTACCTGGTGCGGAATGGGAATCAGTTGCTTTTTGAGGAACATCCGTTCTTGAATGAAGCGTTGGTTTGGGACAAGCAAGCTGCGAAATATGCAGGGCTTTGGCGCATGTTGGGTGAGGTTCGAAGCAGGAAGTATGACGCGGTTTACAATATTCAGCGGTATGCAGCCAGCGGTGTGATCACAGCGTTTTCAGGAGCCAAGCTGAAGATTGGTTATAAGAGCAATCCGCTTTCGTTTCTGTTCTCCAAAAGTGAGGAACATCGTTTCGGAAATGGATTTGAGAATGTGCATGAGGTGGATCGCGTGCTTGATCTGATTGGGGACATTCCGAATCGTGTCAATCCGAAACTCTATCCAACTGAGGAGGGCATTGAAGTCGTTGCTGAGTTCAAAACGCAACCGTTCATCACCATCGCGCCAGCTTCTGTTTGGTTTACCAAGCAGTTGCCTATTGAGAAATGGATAGAATTCGTTGCGAAAGTTCCGAACGAGTTGAAGGTTTACATCATTGGTGGAAAGGGCGATTCAGCCATCGCGCAGCAGATCATCAAGAACGCTGACCGCGAAGTGATAGATCTGACAGGAAAGTTGAAACTGCTGGAAACAGCTGCTCTGTTGAAGGATGCGAAAATGAACTTCGCCAATGATTCGGCACCTGTGCATTTGGCTTCGGCTGTGAATGCACCGATGACCGAGATTTTCTGTTCTACGGTTCCTGAGTTCGGATTCACACCACTTTCTGAGAACTCGCACATCATCCAAACCAACGAAAAACTGGATTGCCGCCCGTGTGGCATGCACGGCAAAGCGGCCTGTCCGAAAGGGCATTTCAAGTGCGCCAATGTTGATGTTGGCGAAATGGTTTCCTGTTTGGAATAGACGTTCTATGCGTTGTCGTGACGACAACTGAATGTGCGTTACGAGCGAGGACGCTCGCGATGGCAGCGTAGAAATGATTCCCCAATTGTAGGGGCGTATGGAAATACGCCCGTTTGTTGAGGTTTGGGCGTATTTCCATACGCCCCTACATAGATGGTATTGGTAAATTCGCGCCCCCAATGCAAATGCAGCAACATATTCAGCAGCCGATCTTCAAGCTGGTTTCCGATACGGCCAAGGAACTTGGCGCGGAGGCCTACGTGATCGGTGGTTACGTGCGCGATTGCATCCTCGGTCGCGAGACCAAGGACATTGATGTGGTTTCCACAGGCAAGGGAATTGAATTGGCACAGGCCGTTGCTTCGCGATTGGGCGGTTCGAAAATCAGTGTGTTCAAACGCTTCGGCACAGCCATGATCAACCACAGGGATCTTGAGGTGGAATTCGTAGGTGCGCGTAAGGAATCTTACAGCGAGGATTCGCGGAAACCTGCGGTGGAAGATGGCACCATCAAGGACGATCAGGATAGACGGGATTTTACCATCAACGCCATGGCCATTAGCTTGAATGAAGGTTCGTGGGGCGAGTTGGTCGATCCGTTCAACGGTGTGGAAGACCTGAAGAAAGGTATCCTCCGAACTCCGTTGGAACCTGCCAAAACTTACAGCGATGACCCGCTGCGGATGATGCGCGCCATCCGTTTTGCCACGCAGTTGGATTTCCAGATCGAGGAATCATCTTTCCAGGCGATCTATGAGAATCGAGAACGGATCAGTATTGTTTCCAAAGAGCGCATTGCCGATGAACTGAACAAAATTGTGATGGCGAAAGTGCCTTCCAAAGGGTTCAAACTGCTGTTCAATACGGGGCTTTTGCACCTCATATTTCCTAAAATGACGGAGCTTTTCGGGGTGGATGTCATTAACGGTAAAGGCCACAAGGACAACTTCTACCACACACTTCAGGTGTTGGACAATATTGCACCGAACACGGACAACTTGTGGTTACGCTGGGCGGCCATTATGCACGACATTGAGAAGCCGATCACCAAACGTTTTCATCCGAGGGTTGGGTGGACGTTCCACGGGCATGAGGACAGAGGTGCGCGTTCGGTCCCCGACATCTTCCGCGACCTTAAACTTCCGCTGAACGAGAAGATGAAGTACGTGCAGAAGTTGGTATTCCTTCACTTGCGACCTATCGCACTAGTGCAGGAAGAAGTGACCGATTCCGCTGTTCGTAGGCTGCTTTTCGAAGCAGGCGATGACATCGAAGACCTGATGATCCTGTGCGAGGCCGACATCACCAGCAAGAACGATGCGAAGGTGAAGCAGTACATGAAGAACTTCGAACTCGTTCGTCAGAAACTGAAGGAAGTGGAGGAGAAGGACCGCGTACGCAACTGGCAACCGCCTGTGAGCGGAGAGGAGATCATGAAAGCTTTCGGAATTGCCCCAGGCCGTGAGGTGGGCATCATCAAAGACGCCATCAAAGACGCCATCATGGACGGCCAGATAGACAATTCACGCGAAGCGGCCATTGCCTTTATGACCGTTAGGGGTGGGGAATTGGGATTGAGTGTGGTTGAAGAGTTGAAGTGACAAGTGGTCGTTCCGTTGATTTACGTATGAATGGCAAAATAAAATAGCCACAGAGACGCAGAAATCACAGAGGGTTTCACTGAATTTTCTGTGAAATCTGTGAAAATCTGTGTTTCTGTGGCCAAAAAATGTCTTTTCAAAAGTTATAACCGATAAGGGATGAAGCGAAAAAGTGAGGAGATTGAAACCATTGTCTCATCATCGGGTTTAACATCCGTTTTTCTTTTTTCCGTTATTCGTCCAATCGAATTTTAGGCATGGCAGTTTACCGATTCCGAGTTTACATTGAGGATGACCACGAGGTCTACCGCGACATTGACGTGCTTGGCAAGCAGCGTTTTGCCGATCTGCACCGCGCCATTGTGGAGCATTTCAACTTTCAGCAGGGGCAACCCGTGGAGTATTACAGCTCCGACCAGCAATGGTATGCGGGAGATACGGTGGTGGAGTTGGATGCCAACATGGAAGGCGACCACCAGCGCATTGTAGACCATATTACCGTTCCGCGCCAGCGTTTTGTGTGTGCCACCATCAGCTACAAAGAGGTGGAACTGGCCATCGAACTGCAAAAGGTGCTGCAGGAGGAACCAGGTGTCAAATATCCTACGTGTGTTCGGAAAGAAGGCGACCCGCCCTACTACACGCAGCCACCGCCAGAGCCTATTGCTTCGGATCCTGAAGATGAGCCTACGGCAGACATGGACATAGACATGTTTGATGATGACGGACCATCTGAAGAGGATATTGAGCGCATTCAGAAAGAGGCGGAGGCAGCCAGCAAGAAGGCCGATTTCAAAGCCCCGTCCATCGATTTCAGCAAGCTGGGAGCATTGTCTGAAGACGATGATGAGGAGGAAGATGAAGAGGATGATGATTCCAACGATGATGGCGAAGGAGGCTTCGAAGACTTCAATATGGATGACCTGATGTGATTCAGTTGACCAGTTGATTAGTTTACCAGTTGATCAGGGAATTAGTTGATCAGTTTGGATGAGCCCTATTTATCGTTCCAATCAATCGCAAATTGCAAATCGTCAATCGTCAATCGCCAATCCTTTACGTCATTTGCGGCCCCACGGCCGTTGGCAAGACCGATGTGGCCATTGAACTGGCCGAGAAGCTCCAGACCGAGATCATATCGGCCGATAGCCGACAACTTTACCGAGAGATTCCTATTGGAACAGCTCAGCCTACGGCCGAACAGCTAAACCGCGTCAAACATCACTTTATTGCCGAACGCTCTTTGGAGGAAGACTACAACGCGGGCATGTTTGAGCGGGATGCGTTGGAGCTTCTCGACCGACTTTTTGAGCAACACGATGCCGTGGTTTGCTGTGGCGGAACAGGGCTTTACATCAAGGCGCTGTGCGATGGGTTGGACAACCTGCCCGAGGCCGATGAAGAACTTCGCCAGCAACTGACCGAACGGCTGGAAACCGAGGGGCTTGCTTCCCTCCAACAGCAACTGCAGCAGCTCGATCCTGTGCATTACGCCAAGATGGATGTCCAGAATCCGCAGCGTGTTGTGCGTGCGTTGGAGGTGTGCCTTTCCATGGGAAAGCCGTTCTCATCCTTTCATAGTGGTGAGAAAGTGCAGCGACCTTTCAAGGTTATCAAGATCGGGTTGGAGTTGCCGCGCGAAGAGCTTTATGATAGCATCAACAAGCGTGTTGAGGTGATGCTGGCCAGCGGTTGGCTCGATGAGGCCAAGGCCGTGTTCGAAAAACGCCACCTCAACGCCCTCAACACGGTCGGTTATAAGGAACTGTTCGCCCACCTCGAAGGAAAAATGACCTTGCAAGAGGCCATCGAAAAAATAAAGACCAACACCAGGCGCTTCGCCAAACGGCAGATGACCTGGTTCAAGAAGGATGAAGACATTCAGTGGATGCAGCGTCCATCGGTCAGCGAGCTCATCAACTTATCGTAAAAAACCATCGGGTCGGAACAAGTTCCGAGGGCATTGTTCCTATCCCTAAAGAGGTTCCTATCACGTCAGGAGGACATTTCTGCGCGTAAAACCCCCTTCCTGATCGGTCAGGGAGGCATTTCTCATTACAGAATTGGGTCCCTAACGGGTCAGGAGGGCATTTCTGCATGAAAAAATCCCTTCCTGACGCGGCAGGATGTGGTTTCTTGTACAGGAATCGACATCCTGACCCGCTACCATGTCGATAGTTGTACAGGAAACGACATCGGAACGTCTTCCGAAGGCAATGTTTCTGCCGCCAAAGTGTTCGGAACATCTTCCGATGTAGATAATTGTACAGAAAACAGCATCGGAACATCTTCCGAAAGGCAATGTTTCTGCCGCTAAGGGGTTCGGAACATCTTCCGATGCAGATAATTGTACAAAAAACGACATCGGAACATCTTCTGAGGGCATTATCCGTACGGAACCATGGGTCGGAAGGTCATGCACATTCGATTCTGCATGCAAAAACCTATCTGTAATTCGTGCAAATGGGCCGTTACTTCTCGGTTTCCGTGTTGCGGAAGCCATCTTTCAGCTCCGCGCCTCTCAATTCAAGGTCGGTGCGGTTTCTGTTGGCGCAGGGCAGCGCATGATCCCAGCATTTATCGGTGGTGGTGGGGTAGTAGACGGTGGCGTCCACATTGGGCATGGTGGCAAATTCGGTGGGGCGCGTGGGTGGTTCCTCCTTTAGGATGGTTCGGCCAATGGCCAACATGGGAAGCAGGGCCGCCAACGGCAGGAACCGCAGCCATTTGCCAACCCGCAGTTGGGTTGCAAGCACGGCCAGCGAGTAGGCCAGAAAGAAGAAAACGATGCCGTAGATGAACCGTGGGTTCGGGCCCGACTGCCACCAGAAAGCAAAACTGATCAGCACGGTAAGTGCAAGAAAAAGGTTGAACGCCACGCGGTTGGTGCCTCGGTGGCGATCGATCATGAACATATCTGCCACAACCAGCAGAAAGCTGCCCGCAAACACAAATGCCATCAGTCCGAGTACGGTTTTGGATTGCACCCCGAACCAGAACGGCAGCCAATCGTTCATGGGGCGACCGTAGTTGGCAAGGTCGTAATTGCCGAACCGCGCATGCACGTCCACCATCTTGCGGGCGTTGGCGGCAAGCTCGTTCGGTACTTTCCAATCAAAGCTGAAAAGGTCCAGACTCTCCATCGGAAACACCAGATACCCCGTTTGCATCACGTTGCGCAATACCCAAGGCAGCGCCACCACTACGGCCAAGGTGGCGGCAAGGCCGATGGTGTTCCACCGCTGCTTTTTCAGTTCCATCCACGCCAGTGGAATTATGGCAATAACGTGGAGCACAGAGAGTACTTTAATGGTGGCCGCAAAAACGATGAGCAGCGCAAGGAGTGGCAGCGATGCCTTTTCGCGCTGCGTGGCAACAAGCGAAAGATAGGTGAGCGGGATGAGCGTGGAAGGCAGGTCGGGCGCGGTGCTGGTAAGAAAACGCAGCAGCAGAAAGAACGGAAGCGGGAACAGCGCCCAGATGGCATCGAAAAGGTCGGAGCGGTGCCGTAGCCGTTCAGCAGAAGCGATGCAACCCAACCCGATGAGGATGAAAAGGAAGGCATTGAGGTCGTTGCTGCCCGTTGGGTCGATGCCGTTCAGGTCGAACGCGGCCGAAAGCAGATGCCAATGCGAATTGAACCCCAAGCGGTCGTGGAGGTTTGCCAGCCCAGGCACCACAGGGTAGCTGTTGATCCATTTCATGAACTGGATGTAATACAGCCCCGAATCGTTATTGAGCGATGGCATTGCTGTAAAGACAACTGCTATGCCGATGAGTCCGATCAGCGCACCCCAACCGAATACCGACCATGTTTTCAGTTCTTGGAACATGGTGGAGATGGCTTTCTTGAAGGTGCGCGACAAAATGAGAATACAGATGAACATCAAAACCATGCTGAAATTGATGGTTATCGGCATCCATAGTGAAAGCAGTCCAAGAATGGTGGCGTTTACCGCAGCACCTACAATTGTTGCCAGAATGAAATTGTGAACGGGGCGTTCTTCCAGCGTTGCGTTTAGCTTTTTAAGGACCCAAAGTCCGATGGGAGCCCAAGTTTGCAGGGCAATGAGCCATGAAATTAGGATCAGGGGCAGTTTCATCCGTTAAAAATCGAAAGTATTCTTTCTTCTCGAAAGCTTCAGGTCTTGCAGTACCTGCGATTTCACATTGAGGTTGAAGTTCCATTGCTGCTGCTGCCCGAACGGAACCCATGTCATGCTGAACTCCCAGCAATGCAGGTCGCGGTAAATGGTCACCGAGGTGTAGCTCATCTTCTTGTTCACGAAATCGTAACCTGATGTGGCACCGAACTTCCACTTAGGTGTAATATTGATGTCTCCCTGAAATTGTAGCGTTTGCGTAAGACGGCTGGCGCTGGTGGCCGCATTGGTGTTGTTCAGTTGCAGGTTGTAGCTCAGGTTGAGGGTCCACGGCACGTTGAAATCCACGTAAGCGCCCTTGTTGGCGTTGATCTGCGCCAGTTCGCCCTCTGTTCCCTTATCGCTGGTATAGTCGGTCTGTTTGCTTTTGCCGTTGAGTTTCAAGGTCATGGCCACGGTGGCAGTGGTCAAACGCGTCAGCTGCTTGTTATCATACACCAACCATTTGTTGATCTTCCGCCCCAGCGAATCCTGCGCGTACGGAGTGAAGTTCATGATCACGTTCACGCCCAAACGTTCCAAGATGGTGGTTCTTCCGTTGATGTTGATGTCGGAGAAGTTGAGCGAATCCGCAAAGAAGTTGTAGCTGCTTCCCACGTTGAGCTGCTCGAGCAGTTTCACCTTTTTGAATCCCGTGATGGTATCCTTTTTCGAACGCACCTTCATCTCCAACTGGTTTCCGAAACCGAAGGTGGCTGCGCCCGTGTTGGTGGTGGGCGGCCTGCCGTAAATGCTCAGCGCATCCTGACTGTAAGAACCCACCGTGCCGTTGGTGCCATAGTAGCCTACCGCATCTTTGGCCATTTTGGGTTTGTAGGTAAAACCCACTTTTGGGTTGAAGACGTGTCGGATGCCGCGTATCGGTCCTTTTTTGAATTGCACCAACCCGTACAGCGTGGTGTTGGCGTTGATGCTGGCGTTCACATCGCGATTGCTGAAGAATCCATAGGTCGTGTCCACATCCAGCGTCTGGGTCTCATTGTTCCATTGCTTGTTCAGCTGCTGGAAGAACCAGCGCTCGTTGTAGGAAACAGACGGACTGATGGTGAAATACTTGAATGCCTTGAAGGAGGTGGAAATGGGAATGCTCTGAATGATCCCGTTGCGCATTTTGGTGAGCGATGACCGTGTAAAGAAAGTGGAGTCCACGGTCAGCAGGCTATTCTCCATTCGCATGGAGTAGCTCACCCCGATCTTCTCGTACCAGCGTTGTTTGCCCACTTGGTTCTTTCGTTTGAAAGGGTAGAAACGCTGCACGTTGAACGAGATCTGCGGCAGCGTTACGCTCACTTCGCGTGTTTTTGTGTTCTGGCTGTGCTTAATGTTCACGTTCAGGCTGTACGGTTTTCCTATCCACCGCTTGGAGAAGGCGATACTCGAGGTGAACGTGTTGGTGAGATAATCCTGAGCATTGTTCACCAGTCCGTTGGCAAAGAACGTGGCCGTTCCGAAGTTCACATCAGAGGAGAAGGAAGTGGTTGGCCGTGCCTTCGGGTCCTGCGTGTGTTTCCATCTTACGAAGTAGTTGTTCTGCACGCTATAATCAGGAAATTCCTTGCGGCTGTTGCGCAGGCTGCTGTGGCTCAGCTCAATTCGACCGCTGTACTTGTAGCGTTTCTTGTAATTGGAGGTGACGCGTACTGCATAGCTGCCATGCGTGTAGATGTCGCCCGTGAGGGCAAGGTCTATTTTGTCTCCAAGATTGAGGTAATACCCCATGTTCTTGAAGAAGAAACCTTGGGTCGGAGATTCGCCATAGGTGGGGAATATGATGCCCGATTTACGTCCCTGCTTGTTCGGAAACCACGCAAACGGAACGACCAAAGGTGTGTACACTCCTTCGAACATGAGAAAGGCGGGGCCGCTCACGATCTTATCATCGGGGATCACCTTCAACTTCTTGGCTTTGATCATGTAATGCGGATCCTCAGCATCGCACGTGGTATAGCCACCATCGGCAATGTAGTAGTAGCCTTCGTCCATCTTCTTCACCTTGTCGCCATGCAGGAAACCTTCACCTTCCTTGGTTATCACCTCAACGATCTTTCCTTTCTCTGTTTCGAAGTTGTACCGCATTTTACTGGCAGAGAAATTCTGATCGCCCGTTTTGAACTGCGGCTGCCCGATCTTGTTGCCAGCTGAGTCCAAAACTCCTTCCGCATACACTTCCTTGGTCTCCTGATCGATCTCGATGTAGGCCGCTTTGAGTTCAATGTCCTTGTAATTGATCTGCGCGTCTCCGAACAGAAAGACCTTCTTCAGATCCACGCTGAAGCGGATGGAATCCTTGGCGTGATACTTCACTTCCGCATCCAGATCGGTCTTTTTCTCTTTGGGAGGTTTGGGCATCGAATCGTTGACGGTAGAATCTTTCTTCGCCAATTCCTTGGCAAGATTGAAACTTGTATCCACCACCGTTGGAAAAACCGTATCGAGACGGCTTTTCTGCTTCTTGCCAATGACATTTGGCTGAGTATCAGTAGAATCCGATACAGCGGTAGGCTCCACGTTCTGAGCCCATCCACCAATGGCCCCGAACATCAACACAATACACAACAAATGGGTTCTGATCACGGGAGCCACACTAAACTTTGCTACCTCCTTCTATTCGGGGAAAAGGCGTTATTTTTAGGCGTTCAAAGCTAACCATTTCAGCGGGGAACACGGGTGGGATAATGATGCATTCGCAACTGGCTGGTAAACGGCCATTTCTTCTTTTTCTTGCATTCCTTCTGATTCCTTTTTGGGGATCGGCCCAAGGTGCGGATGCTCCTTTCCGAATTCGGACCATTGTTATTGATGCAGGTCATGGTGGTCACGACCCAGGTAATTTGGGAACAGGTCGCTACAAAACACGGGAGAAAGACATTGCCCTCGATGTGGCACTTCGGGTAGGCGGTTACATTCAAACGCAGTTTCCAGAAATAAAGGTCATTTACACCCGCGACAAGGACGTTTTTATCGGATTGAACGAAAGGGCAGATGTGGCGAACAAGATCAAAGCCGACCTTTTTCTGAGCATCCATTGCAATGCAGCGGCCAATTCTTCTGCCTATGGTGTGGAAACCTACGCGTTGGGACTTCACAAGAACCAAGAGAACTTGGAAGTGGCCATGAAGGAGAACTCCGCCATCTACTTGGAGGAGGATTACAAGACCAAGTACGAGGGTTTTGACCCGAATTCACCTGAAAGCATCATTGCACTCACCATTATGCAAAGTGCTTTTTTGCAGCAGAGTTTGGCCATTGCCAAGTATGTTCAAGACCAGTTCAAGAACCGCGTGGGACGAAGAGACCGTGGTGTGAAGCAGGCAGGTTTTCTGGTGCTGCGCAGAACGACCATGCCCAGTATTCTTATCGAACTGGGTTTTCTCACCAACTCATCAGAAGAGGACTTTTTGAATTCAGAGAACGGCAAAGCGTATATGTCCTCGGCCATCTTCCGTGGTTTCAAGGAGTATAAGGAAATGGTGGAAGATCCGCTGCCAGAAGGCTACGTGGAGCCTGCACCCAAAACAGAAGTTGCTGAAGCCAAACCGCTTGAAGAAGCGAAAAAACAGGCGGCTGAACTCGAAAAGGCCAGAAAAGACAGCATCAAGAAAGCGGACGAACAAGCGCGTTTGAAAGCCGTGGCCGATTCGTTGGAACAGGCCAAGCAGAAACTGATAGACGAGAAGAAGAAGCGTGAGGCTGAGTTGGCCAAGAAAGAGGAATTGAAGCAGAAGGCTGAAGCTGAAAAGCAGGCGCGTCTGAAGGCCGAAGCCGATTCGCTGGAGCAAGTAAAGCGCGAGAAACTTGCCGAAATGGAGCGCAAAAAGCGTGAGTTGGAGGAGCAGAAAGTGAAAGAACTGGCGGCTCAGAAAGCGCGGGAAGATTCCTTAAAGCAGATAGAAGTGGAGAAGGCCAAGAAGGAATTGGAATCCAAACAGAACGCAAAAGAATGGCTGGAGGAGATAAAAGAGGCCAAGGAAGAGGAATTGGAAGAGGCAAAGCGTAAGGCCGCGACCGAATCGGAAAAGGAACGCTTGGAGGCCATCAAGCGTGAGAAAGAGAAAGAATTGGAGGAAGCTCGAAAGAAGCAAGAGGCGGAGGCGATGCATCAGCGTGTCGATTCGCTTGCCGCAATAAAATTGGTACGTGAGCAGGCTCGCATCGATTCCATAGCGCGGATTCAGGCATCTGCCGAAAAGGCGAAAAACGATTCCATCGCAAAACTGGAAGCGGCAGAACAGGCCAGAAAGGATTCCATTGCCGCTGTTATCGCTGCGGAGCAGGCCAAGAAAGAAGCCATGAAACAGGCAGAGGAGGAGAAGGCGCGGCAAGCAGCCAGACAAAAGGCGCAGCAAGATTCCGTTGCAGCCGTGCGAAAAAAGGAGGCAAAGGACCTTCAGGTGACCATTGATGACAAGAAAGCGGCCACGCCCGAAGAGGCCGAACTGCTCTTCCTTCAATTGCGCAAAAAGCAATTGGAGCAACGCATTGCGGAGCTCAAAGGCCAGAATGTGGAAACCGTGACCAAGGAAGTGATAGAAGAACGGGCCACACAGAAACCAAAACCTGAGAATCCTGTGTCACAGACAGTTGTTCCAGGACTTATCTTCAGAGTTCAGGTGGTCACTTCTGCGAAACCGCTCTCGGCAACCGATCCGCAGTTCAGAGGGCAGCAAGTTTGGCAATACGAACAGGGTGGTCTTTATAAATATACTGTTGGTACTACGCAGGATTTTGAGGAAATCACTAAACTGCAAACCGATTTGAGAAACCTCGGTTTCAAAGGGGCTTTCGTAGTGGCATTCAAAGATGGAGAACGCATCAAGGTGTCGGAAGCCCGAGAGATGTTAAGCAAATAATATGAAGTATTCGAAAGAGATACGTACTGGATTTATTGCTATTGCAACCATTGTAGCGTTCGTTTGGGGCTACAATTTCCTGAAGGGAAATGACATTTTCAGCAAGCAGCGTATTTTCTATACAACCTATGAGAATGTGGGCGGGCTCACACAATCCAACGCTGTTACCGTTAACGGTTACAAAGTAGGGCTGGTAAAGGACGTGTATTTTGAGCCTGTCCTTCAGAAACATCTCATTGTAGAGTTCATGCTAACGGCAGATAATTACGAAATACCAAGAGGAACCAAGGCCGTGCTTGTTTCCGACCTCCTCGGTACAACCAGCATCAATCTGATAACAGGAAGCGAAGAAGGATTTTATCAGGAAGGCGATACGCTGGTGTCGGAGATAGAGGAGGATATGCTTACTGGACTGAACAACCTTTCTTCCAGCCTTGCCACCACAAAGGTGAAAGCAGACAAGCTGTTCGATTCGCTGGATTCGTTGGTCAATGATTTTCACTACGTATTTGCCCCGAGGAATAATTCGTCCTCGCTTAAAAGGGCCATGATGGATCTGGAGGCGACCATGGGTAACCTGAAGGAGGCATCGCTGAGGATCGATGGTATTCTGGCTGAGGATGGAAAGCTCGGTCAGATATTGGCCGATGTGGAAGGATTCACATCTACATTGAACGAGAACAAGGACGAGATCGATAACCTGTTGAACAATCTTTCCAGTTTTTCCGATACGTTAGCGGCCGCAGAACTGGCCTCAACCATCAATAATGCGAACAAGACATTTGCGGAGTTGGCCGATGCCATGGAGAAGATCAACAAGGGAGAAGGAACCATCGGAAAGCTCTTCGCCAACGATTCCATTTACAATAACCTCGAAGCTGCCACCCGCGACCTCGATAGCCTGTTTGTTGACATAAAAGCGAACCCGAACCGCTATGTGCATGTTTCGGTTTTCGGTAGAAAGGAAAAGAAGAAAAAGTAGTCACGTTTAGATATGGAGTACATCCCACAGATTCTGTTTCTCATCATGTTGGCGGTAGGTTTCGGCCTGTTTGCCAAAAGCGCGATGCGCATTCGTAGAAACGTCCTTCTCGGAAGAGACATCGACAGAAAAGACCGCGCCAGCGATCGAATGAACCTGATGCTCCGCGTGGCATTGGGGCAGTCCAAAATGGTGGTTCGGCCCATTGCAGGAACGCTTCACATCATTGTCTATGCAGGTTTCCTGCTGATCAATATTGAGGTGGCAGAGATCATCATCGATGGTCTTTTTGGAACGCACCGCATTTTCGCACCAGTTCTTGGAGGACTTTACACCGCTGCCATCAACTTCTTCGAGATTCTGGGTGTGTTGGTGATTGTTGCCTGTGCCATTTTCCTTTGGAGAAGGAACGTGATGAAGATCGGTCGTTTCCACAGCACCGAAATGAAAGGATGGCCGTTCAAGGATGCGAATTACATCCTGATCATTGAGATCGTGTTGATGTGTGCACTTCTGATCATGAATGCGGCCGAAGCCAACTTTCCAGACGAACATCGAGCTGCAGGACCATTCCTAATTAGTGGCTTGATTGCCCCAGTTTTCTCTGGAATGAGTTATGAAACGCTTCACCTGATTGAGCGCGTTTGCTGGTGGGCGCACATCGCGGGAATCTTGTTCTTCCTGAATTACCTTCCTTACTCCAAGCATTTTCACATCATTCTTGCATTCCCTAACGTGTACTTCTCCAAGCTCACACCCAAAGGTCAGTTCACAAACTTGGAGTCGGTAAAGAAGGAAGTGGAGTTGATGCTCGATCCGAATGCCGATCCATTTGCAGCACCTGCAGAGCCTGCTGGCGAAGCTGAGCATCAGCGTTTCGGGGCGAAAGACGTTCAGGACCTCAGTTGGGTTCAGTTGATGAACGCTTACAGTTGTACGGAATGTGGCCGCTGTACCTCAAATTGTCCAGCAAATATTACTGGCAAGAAGCTTTCTCCGCGCAAGATCATGATGGACACACGTGATCGTTTGGAGGAGGTTGGTGCCATTATCGATGTGAACAAAGGCACCTTTGTGGATGACGGAAAATCGCTTTTGCACGATTACATCACGCCAGAAGAATTGTGGGCATGTACTTCGTGCAACGCATGTACGGAGGCCTGTCCTGTCAATATCGATCCGTTGAGCATCATTATCGATCTTAGAAGATACTTGGTGATGGAAGAGTCGAGTATGCCAGCGGAATTGGCACCTGTAATGAGCAATTTGGAGAACAACGGTGCGCCATGGCAGTTCTCACCAGCAGACAGATTTAACTGGGCACAGGAAGGATAGATTGAAGTTGACAGAGTTGATAAGGTTGACAAAGAAATAAGTTTTGATAGCGCAGTTCCCCCTTTAAAAGGGGGGGGCGAGGAACGAGGCGGGGGATTAAAACGAGACGGAGGATTTGATATAAAGAACTATGAGTGAAGCATTGAAAGTACCAACGATGGCCGAAATGATGGCCGCTGGCGAAACGCCTGATATCCTGTTTTGGGTTGGATGTTCGGGTAGTTTTGACGACCGCGCCAAGAAGATAACCAAGGCGATCGTCAAGATTCTGAACAAGGTGGATATGAAGTTTGCCGTGCTCGGAACAGAAGAAAGCTGCACTGGCGATCCCGCCAAACGTGCTGGTAACGAGTTCACCTTCATGATGCAGGCCATGAGCAACATTCAGGTGCTGAACGCCTATGAAGTGAAGAAGATCGTGACCGGTTGTCCGCATTGCTTCAACACATTGAAAAATGAGTACCCTGAATTGGGCGGTAAGTACGAAGTGATCCATCACACGCAACTGGTTCAACAACTCATCAACGAAGGAAAGTTGAAGGTTGAAGGTGGTGAGTTCAAAGGCAAAAAGATCACGTTCCATGATCCATGTTATTTGGGTCGCGCTAATGGCGAATATGAAGCGCCACGCAGCGTGATTGAGAAGTTGGATGTTGAATTGGCCGAGATGAAGCGTTCGCGTGCCAACGGACTGTGCTGTGGTGCAGGTGGTGCACAGATGTTCAAGGAAGCTGAGCCGGGCAACAAGGAAGTCAACATGGAAAGGGCAGAGGAGGCTTTGGCTCTGAAACCAGATGTGATCGCCACGGGATGTCCGTTTTGCAATACCATGATGACCGATGGTGTGAAGTACAACGACAAACAGGACGAAACGCAAGTGCTTGACGTGGCCGAACTCATCGCTCAGGCGAATGATCTATAATAGCGCTCAGTCCACGGACGACAGTCGATAGAAACAAATAGAACCATGGGCTGTTGACTATGGACAATCGACTCTCAGTATGAAAACAACACTCGAAACATTCGAAGGATTCGCACCCAACTCAAGAGCTTGGGTGTATCAAGCATCTCGAAATTTGACTGATGCCGAAGCTGCCGAAGTGAAGCAACTTGCCAGCACATTTGCAGCTGATTGGAAAAGCCATGGCGCGCCTCTGAAAGCCGCTGCCGATGTGCTTTACAATCGTTTTCTGGTAATGATGGTGGATGAAGATGCTGGTTCAGCCAGCGGTTGCAGCATTGATAGTTCTGTAGCTCAGATACGCTCCATTGAGCGGAAACTGAACATCGACCTTTTCGATCGAATGAGCTTGGCATATCTCGATTCGGATGGTCAACTCCAAACCGTTCATGCCAATAAAGTTTCAGAAGCATTTGAACACGGAGCTTTGAACGAGCAGACCACGGTTTTCAATAACATGGTCACTTCCTATTCAGAACTTCAGACCAATTGGCGAATTCCGTTGGTGAAGAGTTGGGCTGGTTCGCGTATCAAGGTGGCTTAATTATCATTTCGAGCTATTCTTCTTATCTCGTCTTGTATATAATAACGTGGTACATTTCATTTGCTACATTGTAGCCGATGAAAATGACGGATGAGTTTAAGTTTATTTGGCAGGGTAATCGATTGCTTCTGATTGTTTTGCTATTGGCCTCTTTCTTCTCAATCTGGAAGTTAGGCTCAACGGACGTTGAGGATTGGGATGAGGCAAGACAGATCGTTACTGCTGTGGAAATGGCTCATCGCGGTAATTACATCGACTATTATTATGGGGATGAGATCGATACATGGAATTCGAAACCTCCTTTGCTCATTTGGTCAATGACCGCATCATATCAACTGTTCGGCCCAAGCGTATTCAGTTCTCGTTTGCCATCTGCATTGGCCAGTATTGTGTTTTTAGTTGTCGTGTTTTCTCTGGTCAGTTTGTACCGGTCCAAGCTGTTCGCATTTGGCACCTGTCTTATTCTCATGTCAAGCAGGGCCGTATTTGAGGCGCACATTGGCCGAACAGCAGATTTTGATGGGTTTCTGATATTGTTTCTGGCCGCGTTCGCGTACTTCTTTCTGCTATATCATGATTTCGGTTATCGCTGGGCGATTCTTGTGGCCGGAGCATTTCTGGGTCTGGCCTTTTACAGCAAGGGCACGACCTCCGTTTTTCTCTTACCGGGCACGTTGGTTTTTGTACTGCTTTCAGGTACGTTTCGTAAGGTGCTGAAGGATCCGAATGTCTGGTTGGCGTTCTTAATTTATGTAGGGATGGCATCCAGTTGGTTTTACCTCTCAGGAAAATATGGTGCCTCGTTTGATGCATCAGAAAGTCATTATGGGAGCGATGGAGCATTGAGCACCATGCTGATCAATGACACTTGGCAGCGGTTCATAGGCCAAGGCACATTTGGTGAGGAACGAGGAACTAAGCCGTTCTACTTTTTTGTCATACTGGACATTTTGATGGGCTTATGGAGTTACATTTTTTACGCAGGAGTTATTCTTGGTGCGTATCAATTGTTTAGAGGAAATTGGAAGGAGAAGATTCGTTCGATTCACAACAAACCTCTGCTGTTTTCAACTTCCATGATATTAACGGTCATGCTGATACTCGATCTATCGGCTGTAAAACTTGGTTGGTACTACGCTCCGATTTTCATGTTTGTGGCCATTTTGACAATGGAGACCATAGCTTACATATCGGAGAAAATTCGCCCAATGAAGTGGGTATTCGGTGGTTTGTTCTTGGTGCTGTTAATAAAGCAGTTCTTGTTTATCAACTCCCGTCCGGCCAAGACCACGAGTTGGCTTGAAGAGAATGCCAAGGAAATCTCTGGAGCTAACTGTATATCGGTAGATGGCGAACTGCGGCCAAGTGTCTACGCTTCTCTAAAGCTGAGAAACTACAATACGCACTTGTTGCCATCAAACGAAACCTGTGTTTCTCAAGGTCTGATGGTACTCAGAAAGGGAGAAGATCCGGCTGCTGTAAACTTGTCTTGCAACGAAGAGTTCTGTCTGGTGAAGTACTGAGTTTTATTACTGACCGATTCATTCGAATCACCACTCAAAAATATCTTCCAATTTCTCAGGCCATTCTTTATACGACAATGGAAGTCTCAAGCTCTCGCCAACTGGTAATCCTGTATCAGTACCTCGGCTGGAATGTGCATCTGCTGGTGAATGGCGCGTATCATGTCAATGCTTAGGCCGCGTTTCAGATTCAGGATCTCGCTTGCACGGCTGCGGCTTCCTATCACGTTGCCAAGGTCGGCATCGGTCATGCCGCGTTGCTCCATCATAAATCGGATGGCATCTATCGGATGTGGCTCTGACAACGGAAAACGTTCAGCTTCGTAAGATTCTATTAGAAGTCCAAGCACTTCCATTTCTTCCGTTCCCGTTCCGTCTGTTTCTGTCTGGTGGACAAGTTCATCCAACCGGGCAACTGCTGCGTTATAGTCGGCTTCTGTTTTTAATATTCTCAATTCACCGTTTGCCATTTCATATTGTGTTTGCGTCAATCTTGTCGTATTCTGCATGGGTGCCAATGAAGCGTATCAGCACCTGTTTGGCATTGAAGAGAACCTTCACCACCAATCGGTAATGGTTTCCCTTCAGGTTGAAACAGAATCGGTCGTTCTTCAACACGCTCACGTATGGAAACTGTTCCTTCACCTCGGCCGCGTTGTTCCATTTCGCATGCTTCACAATACTTTCCCAAGCTCGTAGCTGCACGTCAATATCACCATGCTTTCCTGCAAAGTCCCGCAATTTCCTTGATGTGATGATGTGCATGCTCTTACAAACTTAATAAATATTCCCAAAATGGGAAAATGCATCACTTTTGTGTTTTTGCATTGGCTCTTCACCACTCAAAAATATCTTCCACCTTTTCTGGCCGATCTTCAATTCGCCAGTCAAAGCCTTCCAATTTCATATCGTTCAGATTCACCTTGTTCATTGGGTAAAGCGTGGCATCTGGCTGGGTAAGGAAGGTGATGTCTTTCACCTTATTGTCGGAAATGATGATGATAAGGTTACTGGCCTTTGCTCGGTTCACATTCTCCGGTTTGCCACCGCCTTCTTCCGCAGCGTAATAGATGGTCTCGCCATTGCCTTCCACAAACACACGCCTCAGTTTCTGCTCCTTGAAAAACCCCGTCATGTAGCGTCCTTTTATCTGGTTGAACATGGCGCTGTCCTCTTCCGAAATGATCATCGAATTTTCCTTCATAAAGAGTTTGTCGATGCGGTTGTTCCTGTTCTGGATCCACATGCTGTCTGCCGTCAACTGGTTCTCATCCGACCAAAGAATCGGGTCTCGGTAGAGCCTGATCGTACTATCAGCGTATGAGTACACCAGCGAATCGCACTTGCCGCGCATGTCGGGTTTAAAGAATTTCACATGATGAAAAGCGAATAGAATTCTGCGGTCGATGACCGTATCGATGATGCTCAGTAGCGTATCGGCATGCAGAAAAAGTGAATCGCTTCCCATGGCCTGGATCATCACTGCGCTGTCTGTCAACAGCACCATATCGCCCACTTCGTAGTATTTGGCGCGGCCGCCCGTAAGAATGATGTCTTGCGAAGTATCGGCCACTTCCACATTTCCGATGGCGATGCCGTAGCTGTGCTTCTTATTGTAATACAGGCTGTCACCTTTGATAGACTGATCTTTACTGAGTACGGTGGCGTCATTGCTGAACTGCGAAATGTCGAGTTCCGTATCGTACCACCCGAAATTGCTGAGGACCGTATTCTCATCGCTGATGATCTTCGTTGGTCCGAGGAAGAAAGCAACTTCGGTTTTGGTGTTGTAACGCAGCGTGTCGCAATAAAGCGTGTATTGCTCGTTCACCAGTTTTACACTGTCCTTGAAAAACACTTCTTCAAATGTGCTGTAGTAGTAGCCGATTCGGCTGGTGAGCGTGTTTTCGCTGTCCACGATCTTTCCGCCCGTGTTGTACCACGCCTGCTCGCTTTTCATGTTGTAATCGAGCTTGTCGCTGGTCAAGGTCATTTCGTTATCGATCAATTTGACCTGCCGCTTGGCCTTGGCGAACTCCGTGTTTCCGTTGTAATTCAATTCCTCGCACCACATCTTGATGCTGTCGCCCTTGTTTATGAACACGTGCGAGAACGCATCCATGCTGTTGTCTTCATAGAGATAGGCGCTGTCGCAGTACATCAGCGCACCTTCATGTTCAAAAACCACGTTTCCCAGCAGTCTTCTCGCCTTGTGGCCGAGCGATTCATCATACTCAAGTACCTCGGCATTCCGCAACTCGATCTTCTTCACTTTCTTCTCTTCTTGCGCCAGCGCGAAAAAGGCAAGATGAATCAGACCGAAAATGAAGAGCAGACTTCGCATTGCGGCCAAAAATAGTGGCTCTGGGGTTGTTTTTGGAGAATTAAGGAGGCTTATCCAGCCTTTTTGAAGACAGCCTTTTCGAGTTCGATAATGCGGTCGTTGAAATCGGCAAGTTTCATCAATGCTCTTGTATTTTCAGCCAGTTGAACATTGGTTTTGCTCAAGTTTTTTTCAAGTTTGTCAAATCGCTTGTTGCTATCAGTTCGAAGGCCAGAAACTTCATCGCGAACTCCTTTCACATCATTTCGCAATTCGTGAACCTCTGCAAGAAGTTCGGCCATCACTTCGATCAATCGATCTTCATTTTTCATCACTTAAAGATAACTTATTGTGGTGAATCGCCTTGATGCCTTTCAATCGCTTCTTTCCATGAAAGAAACATGGCATTGAAATGTTTGAGGCATTCGTTTAGGAAGGTCGGGTCAACCACTTTCTGGAGGTTTTCCAAACTACCGATCTGCTCTGTCGGAACCTTATAGGATTGTTCCATCGGACCTGCTTCCATCTTTACAATGTAGCGTTCGTTGTAGCTGAACAGCGTAATGGTAATACTCGGATGGGGTATGCGGCCTACGACTCTCATGATTATTTACACTGAGGTTACACTGAGAAAGGAGTTGCACAGAGGATTTTCTTCACGTTTTCTGGGTTCTTATTAACCTCGATGTATCTCATTTTCTCCATCATCTCTGTGCAATTGTATTGTGATGAGCGCAGCGAATGCCTCTAAAACTTCATCACAATTTTGGCATTCACCCGTCTCGTGGTCAGATAGTTTGGAACTGCGTACTGGCGATTGGTAATGTCGGTTATCCACAGGTAGCTGAGCGTGTTGTTCGTTCCCAAAAGGTTGAACACCTCCAAACTGATCCAAATGGATTTGAAATGTTTGAGCGGGTTTTTCGGCCCTATCAACTTCTTCTTTTCGCCAAGAAGCATGTACGAGAAACCGATGTCGACTCTTCGGTAAGGTGGGATTCTCAGCGTATCGCGGTAGCGAACGTTATCAGGTGGTCCGAACGGCATTCCCGAACCGAAAACCAAGTTGAGGTGCATTTTCAACTGCGGAAGTTTCGGCACATAATCCTGAAAATACAGCGAGAAATTGACGCGCTGATCTGTTGGCCGCGGAATGTAACCTGGCTCGCGTCTCACGCTGTCCACAGCTACCTGATCTTCCACGCTGTAGCCGATCTTTTGTCCTTCGGCATTGTAGTAATCGTAGTAGTAATCATCCAGAATGTCTTCTTGAACGGTCATTACCGACATACTCGCCCAGCTTTCGATGCCTTTCACGAATTCTCCGTTCACCTTCAGGTCAAGTCCAGTGGCATAACCGCGGGCATTGTTCTGCGCGTAGTAGCGGATCTGAACGTTATTGATCTCGTACGGCACCAGGTCGTTAAGGTATTTGTAATAGACCTCGGCCACCAGTTTAAAGGGCCGTCTCCACGCCTTGAAATTCCAGTCCATGCCTGCTACTGCATGGTACGACTGCTGGGCACGCACATTGGTGTTGATGTTTCCGTAGATGTCACGCAGTTCTCGATAGAAAGGCGGCTGGTAGTACATCCCGCCCGAAAGTCGGAAAAGCATGTCGGCCTTTTTCCATTTCGGATTGAACGAATAATTGGCGCGGGGCGTAACGATAAACTGCTTGTTCACGGTCCAATAATGGTAGCGCAAACCAGCCGTGACGCGGTGCTTGCTGGTATCGGCAAACATCCAAGTGTTCTGAATAAACCCGCTTACGCGATTGCTCTGCAAACTGATCTGTGTTTTGATGAGTTTTTGCAGCTCCAACTGCTGCGAACTCAGCGGAATGGAATATCCTGCCGAATCGTTCATGTTCCATTCGCTCAGCCTGTCCTTGATGCTCTCGTGCTGGTACGTGATGCCCCATTCCAGTTTCCGTTGGCGCTCAGACCAACTTCCGATGTGGCGCATGGAGACCACATCAGCGATCAGGTAATCTCGTGCGTGATTCAAGAAGGTTCCGATGCCTCGGTTGTAGGCTACATCGCCAAAGCTGCTGGAACCGAAACTGTTGTCCAACTGGCCGATGAAATACTGCCCTTGAATGTCAAAAGTGTTGTCTGCTGTAGAGCGGAAAGCCGAAGCGATGAGCTTGAATTTCAGTTTGGAAGTTGGCCGATATTCGGTTGTCAACGCACCGAGCATCGTCTCAAATTGGCTGATGTCCTGACCATCGAAATAAACGGTCAACTGCAACGCATTGCTTATCGTTCCGAAAGAAGTAACGCGGTCCTGCGGCACGAACTGGTAGCGGTTCTGCGCGTAATTGGCAAGGAAACTAACGCTCCATTGTTCATTGATGTCGAAGTTCAAAAGACCTTGCGCATCAATGAAACGCGGGCGGTACTGCCCCTTCGTATCGAGACTGCTCAGGATGTATTGATTGGTGCGGTAGCGAACGCCAGCCAAGTACGAGAACCGATAATCCTTGGATGAACCTTCCACGTGTGCCGCTCCGCCCAGAAGGCTTCCCGTAACCGAAGCGGCAAATTTGCGAGGCCGTTTGTATTTCACATCAAGGACGGACGACATCTTATCGCCATACTTGGCCTCGAAACCTCCAGCAGAGAAATTCAGACTTCCCACCAGATCGGGATTCACGAAACTCAACCCTTCCTGCTGGCCAGAACGAACGAGAAACGGCCGGAAGATGAGTACATCGTTCACGTAAATGAGGTTCTCATCATAGTTTCCACCTCGCACATTGTACTGCGAACTCAACTCATTGTTCGAACTCACACCGGGGAATGTTTTCAGCACGGCTTCAATTCCACCGCTGACGGTGGGAATCTCCAGAGCCACTTTCGGGTCCACGCGCTGCATGGTGGTGGTACGGTTGGCCTCGTCATTCACCACCGCTTCACTCATCAGGTTCTCATTGATCTTGAGTGTGCGGTTCAGAACCTTTACCTCGCCAGGGGCAAGTGTTACTTCGTAGGTCTGCGCTTCATACTGAAGATGTCGGAAGCTGATCTTCACCTTCACATTTGCAGGGATCTCGAGTGAGTAATTCCCTTTGGCATCCGTGGTAGTTCCGCCTGGATAGCCCATTGGTGCCACACTCACCACATCAATGGGCTGATTGTTCTCGTCCAGCAGTTGACCTTTTACCGTTGCTTTTTGCGCCAGTACGCTGAAGCTCACCAACATCATCAGTCCGAGCGATAGCACCGCTCGCAGCGTTATGTTCTGGAATGTCATCAAGCGGATCAGCGTTTCTTCTTACGTTTAAAATCCCCGTTTTTCCACGCCTTAATGAACTTGGCCCAAGCAATTGGGTTCAAGAGATTATTGGGTGGCAGCTGACCCGCGTAGTACAGTTGGTTGCCATATTGATGCATGGCCACTTTGAAGCTCTCACTTCCATCGGCCTGCATGGCCTCCATCCGTTCTTTCATTTCGGCCCGCGCCAAGTTACGTTCTGCCCGCTGCTTGTCATCTTCTGGTAGCCGCAGGTTCAAAAATGCCTCTCTGAACTGTTCCTTGGTCGGCCATGGGTAGATAACGGCCTCTTGCAGCACAATCGTATCTGCATCCATCATTTGGATCAGTGAATAGTTCTTGCGGTTCAATGTGTCGGGGATGACGAAAAGCGCATCCTTAAAACCTACGTACGAGAACTGAATCGTATCACCACGATGCGCAACGAAAGAGTAGTAGCCGAAGTAATCGGACATCGTTCCTCGGTTAGAACCTTTGATGAGAATGTTGGCAAAAGGAACGGCTTCCAAACTATCTCGCGTCAGCAACACACCCGAAAACTGTAAGAGACTGTCGTTCACCGTCTGTGCATTTGTCTGCATGGAAAAAAGCCCCGAAATAACGACAACAAGTACAAGTACGAAAGGAGTTCTCTGCATATCGGTGGCTCGGTAACGCTTCAAATTCTGAACTATTGTATGAGATACATTATCGGTCTTGCCACCGAAGCTCCGCATCATACTTTTTGAACTGTGAGTCTTTACTGAGGATAAGGATTCCCTCGGTGAGGGCTTGAGCAATGATCAGTCGGTCAAATGGATCTCGATGGTGGAACGGAAGTTCAGATATCTTGATAAGATGCTGCTCATTGATCGGTAGAATTTCAATGCCACTCTTCTTAATTATTTCAAAAATCTCCTTGAGTTCTGATCGGAGTTCCAGCTTCCCCAGCGAGAATTTAATGGCCATTTCCCACAGGGAAGCGTGGCTCAGCAGACATTCATTGAGTGGATTCTCTATCAGTTTTTTAATGCCTTTTGGAAGTTCCGTGCTGTTTGTGATGAACCATATGACCGTATGTGTGTCCAGTAGTAATCTCATTCCATGTAGGGCAGAAAGTCGTCCAAAGGTTCGTCAAAATCAGGATTCATCTTCACCAGACCTTTTGCCATTCCGGCCTGACGTTTCTTCGCCTTTTCTCTTTGGTTGGATTTCTGTTTCAGAAATTCGATAAAATCTGCTGCCTCTCTTCTGAGGTCGGCAGGAAGCGAGTCTAACAGGGCATGTATCTGAGGGCTGTTCATCAGGAATAATTGCTCTTCAAAGATACTTATTGCGATACAAAACCTTCCATCACCTCCAAAATGCTGAAGATCATCTCATCATTCTCAGGCGTGTCCGATTCGGAGAGATAGGAGCGGAGGCGGATGGTCTCATTCTCCAGCATTTCCTGGTCTTTGATCGCTTCCCAGTTTTCAATCACGGTCAGTACTTCCAAACATTCCACGTAGTTGCCTGTGCAGGCCACGGTAACGAAGTCAGGCAAGCGATGACTGAGATCGATTCCTGTCTGCCAACAGGCAGAGAGCATCAACACACGAACAGTTGCGAACTCCGGATTGGAAAGTTGGTTCACCAATTCCTCCACAGCATTCTTGTCCTTCAGGTCGAAAAGTAGCTGAGAAAGTGCGTTCTCAATTGCCAGTTCTTTGGTGTTGGCAAGTGCATTCAGAATAGCAGGAACCAGACTGGCATCACCGCTCTTCTTCACTTTTTCGATGGCTGCGAGGGCGATCGTTTCGTTCTCGCTCATCAGGTCTGAAACCAGCGAAGCGCGTTTTTCCGTGTTCAATTTGCTCATTTTCGGGGCGCGAAGGTACTTATTTCAGCTTCGACTTCCGAAGACGGAACTTCCTACGCGGATCATCGTGCTGCCTTCTTCAATGGCAAGCAGATAATCGCCCGACATGCCCATGGAAATTTCCTTGAATGATGGCTGATCTTTGAAGCGCTTTGACCGTAGCGTTTCGAAGATGTTTTTCAGGTTTCGGAACTCCTTTCTGACCTGATCTTCATCTTCCGTAAAAGTGGCCATTCCCATTACACCGACCACTTGAATGTGTTTCCAACTCTTGAATTCCTCAGATGAGAGCAACTCTTCTGCTTCTTCCAAACTCAACCCGAATTTGTTTTCCTCCTCCGCAATATGGAACTGCAACAGAACGGGAATAATGCGGTTGTTCTTCTCTGCCTCCTTGTCGATTTCCTTCAACAGTTTGGGTTTGTCTACCGAATGGATGAGACTGACGAATGGCGCAATGTACTTGATCTTGTTGCTCTGCAAATGCCCGATCATGTGCCATTCAATATCTTTCGGGAGTGCTTCTGCTTTTGCCGTCAGTTCTTGCACGCGGTTTTCCCCGAAAATGCGTTGGCCAGCGTTGTAGGCCTCCATCAAGAGCTCATTCGGTTTGGTTTTGGAAACAGCCACCAGCGTTACATGCTCAGGGATCTGGGCTTTGATCTGCGCTATATTTTCTGCGATTTCACTCATTGCGTTTGCAAAGTAAACAACCCGAATTCAACCATGTTCTTTGATAAATTTGAGGCATGAGCATTCTGAAGGAAATGGAGCGGCATGGCAGCTACGCGCAATTGTCGCAGGGCAAGGTTCGGTACGAACTTTCAGGGCCGGAAAATGGCGAATTGGTTGTGCTGGTTCACGGATTTATGGGGCATCTCCATGTTTGGGATCATCAGGCCAAGTTTCTTCTGGAAAACGGTTATCGTGTACTTCGTTTCGATCTCTACGGCCGTGGATTTTCAGACCGTGTAAGGGGCGAGCATGGAAGTGAACTGTTCCAATCGCAACTGACCGACCTTTTCAATTTCCTCAACATCAATGAGAAGTTCCATCTGGTTGGATTGTCGATGGGTGGGGCCATCAGTACGCGTTTCACAAGCCATCATCCAGAAAAAGTGAAATCGCTCTTTTTGGTGGATTGCTATGGAATCCCAATGCCAGAAGATCCCGGTATCCGGATCGTTCAGCCCAAATTGTTCGGAGAAGCTTTGATAGGCATGTTCGGTGGCCTGATTCTCCGTAATGCTCCAATAAAAGGAATTTATGATAAGAAGGAGCACGGAGGGTTTACCAAATGGTTCTCAGCTCCGTTGGCCATCAAAGGTTCTAAGCGGGCGTTGCTTAGCACACTCCGCAATTTCATGCTCGAAAATCATGTGCCTCATTATGAGCGTTTGAACCATTTGGATCTGCCGAAGTTGATATTGTGGGGAGAGGAGGATCAAGTGCTTCCTATCGAATATGGAAGAAAAATTCAGGCGCTGGTTCCGAATGCGGAGTTCGTAACAATTGAAAAGTGTGGACATGTTCCACAATATGAAACACCGGAAAAGTTTAATCAGATAATGCTACAGTTTTTGAAACGAGAACTGTAGTTGACCATTAAAACGAAATTGAAATGAACCTATTTATCAAGATCATCATCTCATCATTGGCCGTTTTTCTAACGGCTTACCTGCTTCCAGGAATCTCGGTAGATGGCTACATGACCGCCATTTGGGTAGCTATTGTTCTGGCACTCCTCAACGGATTTCTCAAGCCGTTGTTGGTCATTTTTACAATTCCCGTAACGGTGCTCACGTTGGGTCTGTTCCTGCTTGTGATCAACGCGGCCATCATCATGTTGGCAGGTAATTTCGTTGATGGATTTTACGTGGACGGTTTTTGGTGGGCGCTGCTGTTCAGTTTGGTGCTGTCGGTCATTACTTCCTTGATGGAATCTCTTGGCGGAAAGACTGAAAGAAGAAACGGTTGAGAGATTTCAGTTACTACGTTGAGAAATTAGGGCTGCAACCGCATCCCGAAGGTGGTTGGTATAAGGAAACGTATCGTTCCGATGGCTTCATTCCAGGTTCTGTTTTGAATGACTTTGGTAGCGAAAGGAGCTTTTCAACGGGCATTTATTTTCTGCTGACCAAAGATAATTTCTCCGCGTTTCATCGAATCAGGAGCGATGAGATGTGGCATTTCTATGATGGTGATGGACTGCTGGTACACGAGATCACTACGGATGGAACATACATCAAACATCAGCTTGGTTTGAACTTGGAGAAAGGCGAACAACCACAGTTGGTCATTGGAGCTAATAGTTGGTTTGCTTCTGAAGTTGCCGATGGCGGCAATTGGTGTCTGGTCGGTTGTACTGTCTCACCTGGTTTCGATTTTGAGGATTTTGAAATGGCAGAGCGGGAAAAACTCGCTTCAGAACATCCTAAATATGTTGAATTGATCACTCGTCTAACGAGAAGCTAAATCTATCTTCGCAGCCGCATGGCGAAATACGCAAAATGGTTAGGTGGAACGGTCGGTTGGGCTTTGGGTGGTCCGATCGGAGCCTTGCTGGGTTTTGCCCTTGGTTCTATTTACGACAACGCAAGTGGTGACATCATGGAGTGGGGAGAACCCATTCCGAAAAGCGGGCAGCGCACGTATTCCAGAACCACAACGGGCGATTTTGAGGCCTCGCTGCTTATTCTGACAGCGGCTGTGATGAAAGCCGACAATACCGTCAAGAAATCTGAGTTGGATTTTGTGAAACGGTTTCTGGTCGGGCAGTTCGGAGCGGCAAAGGCACAGCAGCAGTTGCTTTTGCTTCGCGAGATTCTGAAGAAACCGATCGAGATACGTCAGGTGAGTTTGCAGATCCGAACGTATATGGATCACTCATCTCGACTGCAACTGATGCATTACCTGTTTCAATTGGCCAATGCCGATAAAGAAATGCACGGGAATGAGATCGATATGCTTACGCGGATTGCTTCCTATCTCGGTATCAGCAAACCTGATTTCATGAGCATCAAAGCGATGTTTGTGCTTGAGAATGATGAGACAGTTTATCAGATCCTTGAGATCGAGAAGACCGTTTCGGATGATGAAGTGAAGAAGGCATACCGCAGAATGGCGGTCAAGTATCATCCTGATAAAGTGAGCCATTTGGGACCGGAACATCAGGAAGCGGCCAAAGAGAAATTCCAGAAGTTGACGGATGCTTACGAACGCATCAAGCGCGAGCGCGGGTTCAAGTGAGTTTTTGTTGAACCAAGTTTGTGAGTTTCTTAGGAACACAGAGAACCTCTCTGTAAAACTTTATTTCTCAAAATTTTCTCTGTGCAATGAAAGAAAACGCTACTCGATCTGCATTCTACGAGTGATTACTTCGTTGCGGTCTTTGTCGATGACCTGAACCACGTAAAGTCCTTTTTCCAGTCCCGAAAGATCGATCTTGGCTCCGTGGTCGCCCAACACCTGCAGTTCAAAAACCTTTTCGCCAATGATGTTGAATACCGCCACATCCAGCGCAGCTGAACTGCCTGATATCATCACGTTGAAAACTCCGTTGTTCGGATTCGGGTAGATCTGCGCATCCCAGTTCGGAGACACGGTTGGTTGCATGCCTATTACTTTATCGCCACCGTTGCCATTGTGGTCAGCAGCAAGCCCGTCAAATGCAATCAAGGAAATCAGAATGTATGGTATCAGTCGCTTCATGGGCAGCTAAAGTATCGGGGTCAATTCTTAATAAAAATACGCAACGCGTTAAGGAATGTTAAGGTCGTTCGTCTAATACTTGCTGCATCAAACAATAATCAGTCCGACTTGGTTTGCACAACATATAAATGGCCACAGAAGCGCAGAAAACACAGAGTTTTTCACAGAAAAATCTCCGTGAAATCTGTGAAAATCTGTGTCTCTGTGGCTGAAAAATGTTGTTTCTAAAGTTGCAGACAAAAGCAGATCAACATGCTTACAATGAGCTTGTGCGTTTTGATTGCGCGCGAAATGGTAATGTTGCAGTATGAATTCCAATGAACCGCAGCCGCTGAAACTGGTAGAGACCAAGGATGGTTCGCAGACCATTCTGAATGAAGCGCTGAGTTCAACGTATCATTCGCGGCATGGCGCGCTTACTGAATCGGAGCATGTTTTCATTGATAAAGGTTTGAGAACGCAGCTTTCGCGAGGGAAAAAAGAGGTCTTCATTCTCGAAATGGGTTTCGGAACGGGGCTGAATGCGCTGCTCACGGAGAAGGAGCTACAGGGTTCGGACGTGAAAGTGGATTATCACACGTTGGAATTGTTTCCTCTGCCAGAAGAAGTTTGGAAAGACTATCAGCTTCCAGCTGAATTGAATTCAAGCCGAGAAGTTTTCGAGAAGTTTCATCAGGTAGAATGGAATCGATCGGTTGCTATCCGAGATGGATTCTCGTTGACAAAACATCAGGTTTCGTTGCTGGATTTTGAACCGACCGTTGGATTCGATCTGGTGTATTTCGATGCGTTTGAACCCGAAACGCAACCAGAACTTTGGACGCAAGAAGTGTTCGAACGCATCTTTTCGTGGATGAATCCCGAAGGAATTCTAACCACCTATTGCTGCAAAGGATATGTGCGCAGAAACATGCTCGCGGCAGGCTTTCAGGTCGAAAAAGTTCCTGGTCCGCCAGGTAAGCGTGAAATGATCGTGGCCACAAAGCCGTTTAACGTCAAGTAAGGGTTTGCCGCGGCAAACACCTGCCATATCTTTGCGCAACCAATGAAGAAAGGATTCTCACGTATTTCCCCGCTCTTTCTACTGCTTCTTCTGTTCGGTCTGTCGTCCTTCGGTCAGGATGTGAACCAAACAGATGCCAACGGCCTCAAACAAGGCAAGTGGAAGAAACTCTACAATAATGGTAAGGTGCGTTACGAAGGTGAGTTCAAGGATGACAAACCTGTTGGCACGTTTCATTACTACTACGAGACGGGAGATCTGCAGGCCACCAACAATCATTTGGGAAACGGGGAAGTGGCCACACACATCTACCATAAGAACGGGAAAATAAAGGCCAAGGGAATGTACAGACTGCAGATGAAGGACAGTCTGTGGCAGTATTTCAACGACAACGAACTGTTGGTTTTGGAGGAGTCATACATTCTCGATACGCTGCATGGTGTGCAGAAAACCTACTACGAGAACAAGCAGTTGGGCGAGGAGACACACTACGACCATGGTGTGAAGAACGGCCCTTGGAAGAAGTTCTTCGACAATGGAAAACCGTGGGTCGATGCCACGTACGAAAACGGAAACCTGCATGGCAAATTCGTGATGTACAACGAGGATGGAAAGCGGAAGTATCAAGGAAATTACCATCAGGGAACACGGGTTGGTGTTTGGCTCATTTTCAATGATAATGGCTCGGTAAAGACGCAAGATGTGTATGAAAATGGAGTGCTGAAGCGTCAGAAATTGGAGAATGGTGAATTCACGGAGTATTACGAGAACGAGATTCCGAAGAGTATTTACAATTACAAGGCAGGGAAAAAGCAGGGCGAATTCACAGAATTCTACAATAAAGGCGAGTGGGTGCAAACCGAAGTTCCAGGCAAGATGGGACAGCCCGATGAGCTGATGGAACAATTGGAAGGAACACAGGTTAAGGTGAAAGGCTGGTACAATAATGATCAGCTGAACGGCAAAGTGACCTATTATAACGAAGATGGCAGCGTAGACCGCGTGGAGGTCTGGGAAGACGGAAGCAAGGTGAGCACCATCGATTGGGAAGGGCAAGAGTAAGATGAGCAAAGGGAAGGTTCTGGTAGCGATGAGTGGTGGCCTCGACAGTTCTGTCGTTGCCATGATGCTGCATAACGAAGGTTATGAAGTGGTCGGAGTCACCATGAAAACGTGGGATTATGCTTCGGCAGGCGGCAGTACGCGCACCACAGGTTGCTGCAGTTTGGACGACATCAACGATGCGCGCCAGATGGCGGTCGACTTTGGGTTTCCGCATATCATCATCGACATCCGCGAGGAGTTCGGGGAGCACATCATCGACAATTTTGTGGATGAATACATCGCAGGACGTACACCCAACCCGTGTGTGTTGTGCAATACACATATCAAGTGGGACGCGCTTCTTAGACGTGCCGACCAATTGGGATGCGAGTTCATTGCAACGGGACATTACGCACAGGTCCGCGAAGAGAATGGCCGTTTTGTGGTCTCCAAAGGTTTGGATCAGGCAAAAGACCAATCCTATGTACTGTGGGGTCTGAGTCAGGAAAGTCTTTCGCGTACCATCTTTCCATTAGGGAAAATGCACAAGAAAGACATCCGTCAGATAGCGTTGGACAGCGGCTATGAGGCCATTGCCAAAAAGAGCGAGAGTTACGAGATATGCTTCATCCCCGATAATGATTACCGCGGCTTTCTGAAGCGCAGGGTAAAAGGCTTGGAAGAGCAGGTTGATGGCGGTCTTTTCGTGGATAAGGACGGCAACATATTGGGCAAGCATCGCGGATATCCGTTTTACACGATAGGGCAACGAAAAGGCTTGGAGATAGCTTTGGGTGAACCAATGTATGTTACTGGGATTCATCCAGATACGAACACGGTGACTCTTGGAAGAGAGACCGATCTTCTGAAAACAGAAATGACCGTTAGAGGTTTGAATCTTCAGAAATATGAAAGCCTTACTGAGCCGATGGAAGCATTGGTGAAGGTTCGTTACAAACATGCAGGAAGCATGGCGCGTATTGAGCAACGTGGTTCAGAAATGAACGTCCGTTTTTACGAAGAGGTGAGTGCCATCGCTCCAGGACAGTCGGCTGTTTTTTACGAGGGCGATGATGTGATCGGTGGCGGATTCATCAAGAAAGATCACTGAATGGGGTTGCGAATTACATATTCCGCTTCGCGGTACAAATATTACGAACGCGGGTATGTTCAACGCTTGCAGTTAATTCGTGATATTCGTACTGATTCGTAATTCGTAACCAAGATCAAAGCAAAAATTCTAATAGCATTTGTGGCCGTTTCGCTTTTCAGCGGATGCTACCGCGAAGACACGGAACTTCCATTCATCGGTTACGAATATTTCCCAACGGAACTGGGCAAATATGTGGAGTACAAGGTCGATTCCACGTGGCAGGATGATCCCATCGGGCCAACGGCCTTTGCAGAGGCGCATTATCTGCTGCGCGAACTCAACGAGTCTTATTTCACGGACGATGAAGGTCGGCAGGCTATCAGAGTGGAACGTTATTCGCGGTCAACTCCGCAAGGAGATTGGGGGATCAAGGATGTTTGGTTCAAGGTGCGAACACCAAAAGTTGCGGAACAGAACGAGGAGAACGTGGTCTTCATCAAGCAGAATTTCCCGATCGTTTCAGGCAAATCGTGGGACGGCAACAGCAAGAATACCTTGCAAACGCTGGAGGAAGCCTACAACCAACTCAACATCCCCGAAGTGTGGGAATATTCGTACGAGAACATCAACGAACCTTACACCATCAATGGGCTTACATTCGACTCAACGGTTACGGTGGTCCAATACGACCGACCTGCCATTTTCGGCCTCAATTTGATCGCCAAAGAAGTTTATGCGAAGAACATTGGCATGATCCATAAGCAACTCAACGTGTTCGATGTGCAGCAGAATCAGACCAACCCGAACGAGAAGGACACGGTGGGATTTTTCTTTGAGATGGTTGTAACAGGATATGGCGAATGAGACAACTGATTCTGACCATACTGCTGTTTGCCGCGATCACCGTTCAGGGGCAAGATTCGTTGAGCTATTGGATTCAGTTTTCCGATAAGAGCAACACGCCTTATTCCTTGAACCAGCCTTTGGAGTTCCTTTCTCAGCGCGCGTTGGACAGACGCGAACGGCAGCACATTCCGCTGAAAGAGAACGATCTGCCTGTTGATCCCGCATACATTCAGGCGGTTCTGAACACAGGCGCAGAATACAGAACACATTCCAAGTGGTTCAACTCGGTTTCGGTGATGGTGCCCAACCAGAATGTGTTGAATGCGATTCTGGCGTTGCCTTTTGTCGCGAACCATGAAGCGGTTAAAAAGCGGCAAGAAAAGGCTGTTCCTATCGTGAAATGGGAGGAAACGACTTCATACAAGACAGAGCAGCAGAACGAATACGGAGAAAGTGATTACGGCATGGCATTCAACCAGATCGATATGCTCAATGGTGTTACGTTGCATGATCCCGGTTATCGTGGTCAAGGAATGCTGATAGCGGTGCTTGATGCGGGTTTCCCGAACGTGAATGTCTTTCCTGTTTTCGACAGTCTCAGGAATGAAGGTAGATTGATTGGTAGTTGGGATTTTGTGGATCGGAACAATACCGTTTTCGAGAACAGCACGCACGGACAAATGGTGCTTTCGACCATGGCGGGCATCCTTCCAGGCGAATTTATGGGAACGGCTCCGAAGGCGAGTTACCTGTTGCTGCGTACGGAAGACGAATCGAGCGAAAGCCCGATTGAACTGGACTATTGGGTGGCAGGTGCCGAGTTTGCAGACAGCGCGGGTGCCGATGTCATCAACTCCTCGTTGGGCTACACCACGTTCGATAATTCCCTTTATGATTTCAGCTATGCCGATATGGACGGCAACACAACGCGTGGTTCGCGCGGGGCGGATATTGCCGCCTCCAAGGGGATTCTTGTGGTGAACAGCGCTGGAAATTCGGGTGATGATCCTTGGAAATACATTGGCGCGCCTGCCGATGGCGATAGCGTGCTGACCATTGGTGCCGTGGATGCAGATGAAGTGATAGCCAATTTCAGTTCGTACGGGCCATCTTCTGATGGTGATGTAAAACCGAATGTGTGCGCGCAGGGACAGTCAGCCGCGGTAGTGACTCCCTACGGAATTTCAGGCCAGAACGGAACTTCATTTTCCAGTCCGATCATGGCTGGAATGGCCGCGTGTCTGTGGCAGGCCAATTTGGATTCGGCCACCAATATGGATGTTTTTCATGCCATTGAGCAGAGTGCAGACAGGTACGGTCATCCTGACGATTCGTATGGTTACGGCATTCCGAATTTCGCCAAAGCGAATCTGATCCTGTCCAAGTTGAATCCGACCGATGAAGACAAAAGCGAACTGTTTCCCGTCTATCCAAACCCGTTTACAACCCAATTGCAGGGCACGTTCTATTCTTCGGGCAAACAGAAGGTGCTTATACGTTTGGTGAACAGCCTTGGGCAGGAAGTGCGAAGGTTTGAAGGAACAGCACAGGATTACTCAGGTGTTCATTTTCGCTTCACCGATCTCGCTTATCTCAATAAAGGACTTTACACGCTGCAGATCGATTCCGATTCGGGCAAATACCACCAGAAAGTGGTAAAGGTGACGGATTGATCACTTGCTCGGACGATTCGCTCGAATGAAAGCGGTCGGGTCTGTGAAACCTGTAGTTTCCTCCGAATATCCTCCACCAAGGTCCATGTCAACGGTGGTTCGGATTTCCAAGTGAAGGTGCGCCCAGTAAGCACCATCTGCATTGCCGATGGTTCCGATCTGATCACCACGTTTTATCCAAGTACCAGATTTCACCAGCATGGTGTCGCAATGAGCGTAAAGGGATTCTACCAATTGGTCTTTCTCCTTGATGTAGTGGACAACACGGATCACATTTCCCCAACCAAAGCCATTTTCTTCGGTAGAAACCACATAGCCATTTGCGATGGCATAAATGGGGTCGCCAAGGTCTGAGTTTCCGCCACCGGTTCCATTCCAATCATCACCCAAATGATCGTTCTTTCCAAATCCTTGAGCATTGTAGTAGCCTTTTGCATTGGGTGGTCCGACAGGGAAGTCGAAGCCATCTGAGATGAAATCAGGGTTTTCTGAAAACAGCCTTTGGTAATCCGTTCTTGAGTTAAATGAAACGAGTATCTGGAGAACAAGAAGAAGCAGAGAAGGAATTGCCAGTCGATTCATGCGGCAACAACGGCAGGTCAGCCATTTTATTTGGCTATTAGTAATGCAATTCAAGTTTTGTTAACTGGGCCGTGAGAACAACTGCAAACCCAAATGCCAGCGACATATAATGGCTTTTTCTGTTTTTAGGCTCTGGCACTTTGCTCGAAAGAAAGAGTAGGAGGCAATACAACATTAAAGTACCCAATAATGCAGATCTGTTATGTCGTTCTTCCCAACCATAGTCGAGTTCGAATACATCGAGAGTGCAAAGCCAATAGATTACAAAGCCAGCAATAATTATTGTCAGGTTAGCTACAATCCAAAATGTGTTTGTAAACGGTCTATGCATAACCCTAATTATTCTCCTTCACGCATTCGCGAACCTTCTCCGTTTTCTTCTTTTTGAGGTCATCCACGCATTCGAAGAGGGCTTTCAGTTCGGGGCGGCTGCCGAACTCCTTGGTGGCCTTGTTGGAGGGGAATTCCACGACCTCGGAGTTCAGATTGTCCGAGATCACATGCCAGTCTCCCTGTTCCACGCCATATTCGTCCTCACCACCTACAAGCATGTTCAGGTGCGCCAGTCCGTTCTCGTAGTAAACGATCTTACCTTCCATGATCATGCGGTACGGCTTGCTTTTCACAATGCGGTAAAACTGGTCGCCTACGCTGAAACCGTAGAGATTGGTCGCATTCACGCGACCCTCGTCCCTCTTCTTCACACGATAGTAGATGTTGAGGATTCCGAGTGTCCAATCGAACCCGATGAACTCATACATCGGCCGTCCTTTCTTGGCCTGGTAATCTTCGTAGGTGTCATAGATGATCAGTGAGAAATCGTCTTTGGCGAAGGTTTGAAAAGAGAAAACCGAGAGGAGCAGAACGGAAAGAATGTGTTTCATTTTAGGTGTTTGTTGTCGTTTCGAAATATACCAATTGCAATTATTTAAGAAATCGGTATTCCATTGGCTTGAAATGCGATGCATGCATTGCTAATTTCACGCCAAATTCGATTCAATATGTATTTCAAGCGTTTCACGGTACTTCTCATTCTCGCATTTTCATTCTCCACCGTTTTCGGTCAGCAATTGATCAGCTACACCAAGGTCGATTCTTTCTCGATGGAAAAACTGACGGAACGATGGAAAGGCATGGGCATCCCAAAATTCATTGCTCCCATCAAGAACGATGTGGATGTGTATGACGTGACCTATTGCACCACTTATGGCGATAGCAGCTGTGTGCTGGCATCGGGTCTGTACTTCGTGCCGATTGCGCCCAAGAAACCCGCGCCATTGCTCATATACAACCATGGAACTTCCACACGGCCACAACGAAAACTGGGCTATAATGGCGAGGAGCAGATCTGTTTGATGTTTGCCACCACAGGCTATGCCGTTTGCGAACCCGATTACGTGGGGTTGGGCCATGGCGAACGCAGACACCTGTACATCCATGCCGATTCTGAGGCCAATGCGGGCATCGATATGATGAAAGCGGTGGCCGAACTCGATAGCATCCTTGCCCTGAAACGCGACCCGATGATCTTCGTTTCGGGCTACTCGCAGGGCGGCCATGCCGCGATGGCGGTTACGCGCAAGTTGCAGGAAAAATATGCCGACCAGTACAAGGTAACGGCCTCATCGCCCATGTCGGGCCCATACGATCTGGATGGCGTGCAGGCCGATGTGATGTTCTACCCATATTCTCAGCCGCACTATTTGCCCTATCTGCTGTTGGGTTACAACGAGATCTACCGACTTTTCAGCAAAGACCGGTTCTACGATCAGGTGTTCTCAGAACCGTACCGCGATGCGGTGAAAGGCGCTTTCAACGGAGGCTATTCACATGAGGACATCAACAGCATGTTGCCCAATATTCCCAAGGAAATGCTTTCGGACAGTCTGCTCAATTTGTTTGTGAACGACCCCGATTTCGAGTTCAAGAAACTGTTGGTGGAGAACAGCATGGACAATTGGGTTCCCGAAATGCCCATGCAGATATGCTACTGCACGGGCGATGAGGAAGTGACCTATAAGAACGCCATCATGGCCTACGATTACATGAAAGCCCATGGTGCAGAGAACGTGAAACTGCGCAAGGCAGGCGGCAAGAAATTCACCCACCGCAAGTGTGCCGATTGGGCGGTCCTTTACACCAAGATGTATTTCGACAGTTTCCGCAAGGGAAGCAAGAAGGGACGCAAAGGCCCCGTTTTCAAGCGCATGCTTATCGGTATCGCCAAAGGCGTGATGAAGCGCTAGGAAACGAAAAACGAAGAAGGGTAAAAGAAAAAGGTCGGAAATGTCTCCGACCTTTTCTGTTCAATCCATCTTAGCGCCTTAGCGCCTTTGCGAGAGCACTATGGGCGCTCCACGCCAGAGAAGAAGAAGTTTCCTTCGATCTCAGCGTTCTCATCGCTATCCGAACCGTGTACCGCATTCTTTGCTTTGCTTTCTGCAAACTCAGCGCGAATGGTTCCTGCTACAGCCTCTGCAGGGTCGGTGGCACCGATAAGCGTACGGAAGTCGGCCACTGCGTTATCCTTCTCCAAAATGGCAGCAACGATAGGCCCTGAGCTCATGTAACCTACAAGCTCACCGTAGAAAGGACGCTCCTTGTGTACTTCGTAAAACTTACCGGCCTGCTCAGCGCTCAAGCGGGTGTATTTCATAGCCACGATACGGAATCCTGCCCCGTTGATCTTTGCCAAGATGCCTCCGATGTAGTTCTTCTCAACTGCATCTGGCTTAACCATTGTAAATGTTCTGTTAGTTGCCATTGGGTGTTTTTGTGTGTTTCAAATTTGCCGCGAAAATAGAAAAAACGACCACGACAGAAGTTTGAAATTCGAAATGAAGAAATACGAAACATCAATTACCCGTTTTCAGCCAGAATTTTGAATCTCCGTGTCTCTGCCTGAGATATATAACTTCGCAAACCTTAAAGGAAGAACAGATTGAGCAAGACGGATTTTACTGAACTGAAGGAATTGTTGGCAACGCCCCGAAAGATTGCCATCGTGTCGCACAAGAGCCCAGATGGTGATGCCATCGGTTCCTCGTTGGGATTGTACCACTATCTCATCGCCAAAGGGCATGAGGTGGCGGTGATAATGCCCAACGATTACCCGACATTTTTGAAATGGATGCCAGGAACCCAGAAGGTGGTGCTGCATGAAGGGAATGAGAAGAACGCGGAGGCTTTGGTGAATGCAGCAGAGGTACTTTTCTGCTTGGATTTCAATTCACCTGACCGTGCCTTTGGTTTGGAGGAAGTGATTCAGCGGTCAGGGAATGTGAAGGTGATGATCGATCACCATCCGCAGCCGAGCGAGTTTGTGGATTTCATGCTTTCCGATACATCAGCCTGTTCAACCGCGGAGTTGGTACATCGCTTCGCGGGAATGATGGGCGACAGGATTCCGAACAAGGAATCGGGCGAATGTCTTTATGCGGGGATCATGACCGACAGCGGCAGTTTCCGCTTTCCGAATGTGACATCCGAAACGCACCGCATTGTGGCCGATCTGCTCGACCTCGGTGTAAGGCAGGATGAGGTTTACAACCACATTCACAACACCAGTTCTGAACATCGACTGCGGTTGCTCGGCTATTGTCTGGACGATAAACTGACGGTGCTGAAGGAGTATTCCACCGCGTTCATTTCGCTTTCGCTGGAAGAGAAGAAACGATTCCATTTTCAGCAGGGCGATACGGAAGGAACAGTGAACTACCCGCTTTCAATCGAGGGTGTGAACTTTTCGGCCATTTTTATTGAAGCAGAAGGATATGTGAAAGTTTCATTCCGCAGCATTGGCCAGTTTGATGTGAATGCGTTCTCACGTGCCAGTTTCTCAGGCGGTGGCCATCGCAATGCGGCTGGTGGTCGTTCGGATCTTTCGTTGCAGGAAACGATAGACAAATTTGTGGCGTTGGTAAAGGAGAACGCGGACAAACTGAATTACTGATGAGGCTGGAGGAAGCGCGCGTTAGGGATGGAAGCGGCATCCTTTTTTGCTTTCGGCAAAAAAGATATAGCGGACAGCCCGACCGCGAAAGCGGAGTTTACGGAGCTTTTCGGGGGAACGCCCTGATGTTGCTTTTACTCGTGCTGGTCACGGTTTTTTCGGCATGCGACACGCAACCTGATGCGCCACCCGTGAATCCGAACAAGTTCAAGAAGCCGCTGGAAGAGGCGAACAAGGTTCTGTTGCAGAGCGAGGCTGAAGACATTGACCATTATGTGAAACGCCATAATTGGGAGATGGAGGAAACGGGTTCGGGCCTGCGGCTGATGATCTACGAGCACGGAAATGGCAAACCTGTGGAAACGGGAAAAGTGATCCGTTACAACTATGAAACGAGCCTTTTGACGGGCAGAACGTGCTACACTTCGGAGGAGCGCGGGGCGAAGGAATTCCTTGTCGGGCGCGGTGGTGTGGAGAGCGGTTTGGAAGAGGCGGTGCTGCATCTTCGGGAAGGCGATCGGGTTAAAATAATTTTACCTTCGCACCTCGCTTTTGGCTTGCTTGGTGATGACGATTGTATCCCGAAAAAGGCTGTTGTGGTTTACGACCTCGAAGTGATCTCGGTACTCGAACCAAATAAATAGAAACAGAAAAATAGATGAAAAAACTGACCCTTTTTGCCGCCCTTGGATGGATGTTGATGGTGGCCTCTAAATGCAACGATAAGGCTGCCACAGGCGAATCTGCCGAAGCCGCAAAGCCGACAACTGATACCATTACCACTGCTTCTGGACTGAAGTACATCATTTGGAAACATGGAAACGGGGAAGCTGCCGAGAAAGGCGATAATGTCTCTGTGCACTACGCTGGTCGATTGTTGGATGGTTCGCCATTTGATAATTCATACGACCGCGGTCAGCCGTTCACATTTCCGTTGGGAGGTGGCCGCGTTATCAAAGGTTGGGACGAAGGAATCGCCTACCTGCATGTTGGTGATTCAGCAACCTTGATCATTCCTTCGAATTTGGGATACGGTTCCATGAACCGACCGACCATTCCTGCGAATTCAACTCTGATCTTTGATGTGCAGTTGATGGATGTGAAGAAAGTGGTGAAGCCAACGCCCTTCAAAACGGAAGGTTTGGATACCATCGCAACAGGAACTGGACTGAAGTACATCCGCCTGAACAAGACTGATGGAACTCCAGTAACGCCAGGTTCAACCGTGGCCGTTCACTACACAGGCTATCTGTATGACGGAACCATTTTCGATAGCTCTGTTTCCCGTGGTGAGCCAATCAGCTTTCCGATCGGTGTGGGTCGTGTGATCAAGGGTTGGGACGAAGGCATCGCACTTCTGAAAGTGGGCGAGAAAGCCCGTTTGATTATTCCTTACCAATTGGCTTATGGTGAGCATGGCGCAGGATCAATGATCCCACCTCGCACCAACTTGATCTTCGATGTGGAGCTAGTGAGTGTGAAATAATCACAATCGCTTGATTTCAAGCGAATAAGGCTTTAAATTAGGGGTTCACAAGTTGAACCCCTTTTTTATTTCAGAATGAACCCGAATTACATCCTTTTTGCCATTCCCGTATTCCTGTTGACCATCGCTGCCGAGGTCATTCACAATTACATCAAGAAAGGAGGGGGGGATTTCAATTTCGAGGATAGTATTACCAACCTCAATATTGGAATTGGCAGTCAGGCCATCGGAGCGGTCACCAAGGCGTTTCTGCTGATGCTTTATGTTTGGGCGTATGAGAATCACCGATTCTTCACCATCGATTTCAGTTGGTACAGCGTCATCATTGCCATTTTCGTGTTCGATTACATCTTTTATTGGGCGCATCGCTGGGGGCACGAATGGAACATTTTCTGGGGTGCGCATATCGTGCATCATCAAAGTGAGGAATACAATCTGACCGTGGCGTTGCGCCAAAGTTGGTTCCATAACCTGATTGCGTTTCCACTATTCCTACCAATGCCGTTCTTGGGAATCGACCCGCTGAGTTTCGGTGCGGCCGCTGGAATTGTGACGCTTTATCAGTATTGGATTCATACCAAGGCTATCGACCGCATGCCGAAGTGGTTCGAATTCATTTTCAACTCGCCTGCGCATCATCGGGTCCATCACGCCACTAATGAGCAGTACCTCGATCATAATTACGCGGCCACATTCATTCTTTGGGACCGTATTCACGGGACATTCATAGATGAGGATGAAGAATGCGTTTACGGAATTACTACACCCCTGAACAGTTGGAATACGGTTTGGGCCAACTTCCATTTTTATGTGGAAATGTGGCAGGGTAGCAAGCAACTTAAAACCGTGAAGGAAAAACTGGCGCTCATTTTCCGTGGGCCAGAATACTTGGGACGGTTGCTTGGACAGGTGACCGACAATGGTAAAAAGGTGTCTAGTGTAGTTCATAAATACGCCACTGAAACACCGCTTCATTTGAAGATCTATGTGAGTTTGCAGTTCCTACTGCTCACGTATTTCCTCGCTGCTTATATGGGACAGATTCAGAACCTTACGCTGTTCTACCAGTTGGCGTTCTTCTTCCTTATCTGTTTGAGCACACTTTCAGTTGGTGCCATCATGGAGAACAAACCATGGTTCTATCCTGTGGAGATTGCCAGATTCCTCATGTTCGTGCCGCTGTACAACCTCTGCTATCATAACTATTTCGCTGATTGGTACGATTACACGCTTCCTTTCTCGATTGCCATTTCAGCCTTGTTCACAGGCTGGATGCTGGTTGACCTGTTGTATTTGAGGAAGTTAAGAGCGACAGAATTAGCTTAGTAGATCAATTGAAATCTTCTTAGAATCCATTCTATTTCTTCGGGTCGATTGGGGTTAAGATAAGTGCTGTTTGAATGGGTTTCTGGTTTGCAACCATCATGGATCTTTGGCCTTAGAAGTTACTGTTTTGACCATGATTGTGTCAATTAATATGCAGTCTGATTTCATTTCTATGAGAAGCGGTTTAGACATGTCGTCCTCTGCCAGCCAGACAGTTTGCGATTCATAACCCAAATAGCTGAATAGGACTTCTACAGGGAATTTCCGGTGTTTTGATGGAATTTTAAACTCAAAGTTCCCGTCAAAATCTGTAAGTACCCCAATGCTTTTGTTTTGCTTGAGGACAACAGTTGCTCCAAATAGACCTTCTTTTGTGTCAACATCTAAGACAACCCCTGAAACTACCTGTGCGAAGGAACCGATTGAATTCAACAGGAAGACAGTTGAAATGAGGAATTTTATCTTCATGAATTGAAGATAACGAATCAATTTCCCAACAAAAACATACAAGGTCGTTTGTGGAGATTGATCTTTTGGGTTTTCCACTCTGCAACAGCCAAGGTTTTGATCTGTTCGGTTTCCAAGGTGATGTCAACCGCCACACAGAGTTTGTGATTGCCGTTACAGGTTTTTAAGATGTCGTCAAAAAGGTGCTGGTTGCGGTAAGGCGTTTCCATGAAGATCTGCGTGTGGCCCGTTTTCGCAACGGCTGTGTCCATATCACGCAGTTTGTGTAACCGTTCGCGCTTGTCAATCGGAATATAACCGTGGAAAGTGAAGCCCTGTCCGTTCAATCCACTGGCCATCAGGCCGAGTAGGATAGAAGAAGGACCAATGAGCGGAACCACCTTGATGTTGAACTGATGCGCCTGAGCGATCAGTATCTGCCCTGGATCGGCAACGCCTGGACAACCAGCCTCAGACATGATGCCTACATCCTTTCCTTGAATGAGCAATTCAATCGGTCGAGAAATCTCGTGTTGTTTGGTTCGCTTATCAAGAAGGATCAACTCCAATCCATCGAAATCGCGTTTGTTTCCTGTGGATCGGATGAATCGTCTTGCGGATTTTTCATTCTCCACAACCAGATATTCCAACTCATCCAACAGTCGCAGATTCAGGTTTGGGAAAAGCTTGTCGTTGTTGGTTTCGCCCAACGAAACGGGAATCAGATACAGCGTTCCCGTGCTCATTTCAGTTCTTCTTCAATGAACACATCACAGGCGTAATCGAGCAGGTCGAACACGCGCCCGAAGCCATCATCATAGTATGGATCGGGAACAGACTTTCCCTTCACTTCATTTCCATAATCAAGCATCAGTTTCACTTTGGCCGCATCATCGGCATTTCGCGCCAAGCTCAACACATTGGAGCGATTGGAAGTGTCCATCACCAGAATGTGGTCGAATCGATCAAAATCAGAAACTTGAAAAGGCCGCGAACGTTGGTAGGAAATGTCGATGTTGTTCGAACGCATTTCTGCCATCGCACGGGCATCGGGCTGTTCGCCTTCATGCCAATTGCTTGTTCCAGCACTGTCTATAAAAACGTCAAGGCCCTGTTGTTGGGCCTTGTGTTTGAGAATGCCTTCCGCCATTGGGCTTCGGCAAATATTTCCGAGACATACCATCAGCACGCGAGGCGTTGCCATGGATTACTGGAGTTTGATCTTCTTATCGAGGTCAGAAATGTAACCACGGAACTGCTTGTCGGTCTCGATCAAGTTGTTCACCGTGCGGTATGCGTGAAGCACGGTTGCGTGGTCTTTTCCACCGCATTGTGCACCGATCGTTGCCAATGACGCTTTGGTCATGTTCTTGGCATAGAACATCGCGATCTGACGTGCCTGAACAACCTCGCGCTTGCGTGTTTTCGACTTCATCAACTCGATCGGCATATCAAAGTAATCCGACACCACTTTCTGAATGTAATCGATGCTGATCTCGCGAGCGGTGTTCTTCACGAACTTGTCGATCATCTGCTTGGCAAGTTCCAAGTTGATGGATTTCTTGTTCAACGAAGCTTGGGCAAGCAACGATATCAACGCCCCTTCCAGTTCGCGGATGTTGGTGGTGATGCTGTAAGCGAGGTATTCCAATACTTCGTCAGGAAGTTCAATTCCATCCTGATAGATCTTCTTGTGAAGGATGGCGATACGGGTTTCCAACTCAGGAGCCGAAAGGTCTGCGGCCAAGCCCCATTTGAAGCGGGAAAGCAATCGTTGCTCCATGCCTTGCATTTCCACGGGTGCTTTGTCGCTGGTCAGCACCAGCTGCTTTCCGTTCTGGTGCAAGTGATTGAAGATGTGGAAGAACACATCCTGTGTTTTGTCTTTTCCAGCCAGGAACTGCACATCATCCATGATCAACACATCGATCATCTGATAGAAGTGTACAAAGTCATTGTGGCTGTTGTTCTTCACAGCATCAATGAACTGGTGCGTGAACTTTTCAGACGAAACGTACAGAACGGTCTTGTTCGGATGCTTTTCCTTGATCTCGATACCGATGGCATGAGCCAAGTGGGTTTTTCCCAATCCAACACCACCATATAATAGGAGTGGGTTGAAAGCCGTTCCGCCTGGTTTGTTGGCCACCGCGTAACCCGCAGAGCGTGCCAAACGGTTGCAATCTCCTTCAATGAAGTTGTCGAAATTGTAGTTCGCATTCAGTTGCGATTCAACCTTCACTTTCTTCAACCCTGGAATGATGAACGGATTCTTGATCACGTCTGTTCTGCCAAGGTCAAGCGGCATGGAAACAGGTTGGTTTTTGGTGGTTGCCGAGTTGGTCGGTACGCGCACAGAGTATGGCTTACTGTTGTTGTAAGCGTTCTCCATAATGATCTGGTACTCCAGTCTTCCCTCGGTTCCAAGCTCTTTCTTCACTGTCTTTTTCAACAGCGAGATGTAATGTTCCTCCAGCCACTCGTAAAAGAATTGGCTGGGCACTTGAATGGTCAGCACGTTCCCGTCCAATTTTACGGGTACGATAGGCTCAAACCACGTTCTGTAACTCTGATAAGGAACGTTATCCCTGATTACTTCCAAACAATTGTCCCAAACCTCTTTACAGTCTTTCTTCATAAGCCTTCCGTCAACTAACTAAGGGTTAATACTTTAACGCTCTTGAAACACGGGAAAGCCTTGATACGCGCGGCTTTCAACCATTTCAGAGGGAGGCAAAAATTGGGAAAAGAAAGAGGAAAAAAAAATGAAAATGGTATTGACTTTATGAAACTTTTGGTGCAATATAAGAGCCCTTCGATGCCCGTGTTGCAACATCAATCTGCAGGTCTATTCTCCCCAGTTTGATTCCTGCCCAACCCACCTGACATATCATTACATTTTTGCCGTCTTTGTTAAGCACGTAGTCAGGCTGATCAAGGAAAGTGTGGGTGTGTCCACCAAGGATGATATCTATATTTTGACTGTTTGTGGCTACGTGTTTATCGCACATTCGGTCTACGTCAAAATTGTACTTCTCGGCATTGTAGTCGTAACCGAGGTGTGAAAGACACACAACGAGGTCGCAGTTCTGTTCATTTCTCAGATATGAAGCCTGCTCATTTGCTGTCGCGATCGGGTCGGTGTAGCGCACGTTCCCGTAAAGTTTTGGGTTTACCAAACCTTCCAACTCGATACCAAGACCAAAAACGCCCACGCGTATTCCGTCCAATTCAATCACCTTGTTTCTAAGTGTTGTTTCCGAAAGAGGCGTATCAGATAGTTCGTAATTGGAGTTGATGAACGGGAACTTGGCGTGAGGAAGCTGTTTCATCAGTCCTTCAATGCCATTGTCGAAATCGTGGTTGCCGTACGTGGCGGCATCGTAACCCATCTCGCTCATCAGCTTGAATTCCACCTCGCCACCGAAGTAATTGAAGTAGGGCGTTCCTTGAAAGATATCGCCACTATCAAAAAGCAGCACATTCTTCTCTTGCTCACGGATCTGTTTGATCATTTCCGCCCTGCGGGCGAAACCGCCCAGGCCAGGGTATTTGCTATCGGTTGTAGGAAACGGGTCAATTCGGCTGTGCACATCATTCGTGTGAAGAATGGTCAGTTTCTTCACACCCAATTCTGAAAGATTGCACGAACCAAGCGTACCAAGCGCTCCGATGGAAGCTCCTGCCACAGCTGAGTTGCGTATGAAGTTCCTGCGGTTCATTCGATAACGAGTCTTCCGTCCAGTTTTGAGGTGAGCGGTTTTCCGCTCAGACCAATGATCCTGAAATGATCCATGATGGCATCGCGGATCTTGATGCCCGTGCTGTACCGCGCTTCAGGTTCCTGGAAGAAGTACATCTTGTCGCCACCATCGGCCAGGTAATCGCTGGTCACTATATAATAGGAACGCGTTGGGTCGAGCGGTTCACCATCGATCTTACAATTGTAGCCGTTGGGTTTGATGGTCAGTTGCATGCCAGCCAGCGGCTGACCGCCTTTCTCGCGGAGGTAATCGAGCATTTCTTGCATTTTTTCGGGAGAAAGTTTGATGACATCCAGTTCGTTTTCGAAAGGCATGAGTTCGAAAACCTTGTTCACAGTAATGTCGCCCTGAGGAAGATCGACACGCAGACCACCTATGTTGATGAGGCACATGTCGGGCAGGATGGAATCTGGTAATTCTGTCTGTGCACGCTCAAGCAACAGGTCAGCAATAAGGTTGCCCAAGGTGCATTCTGGAATTCCTCGCGTAAGCGGAACATCATTCTGAACCAAAACGGTGTTCATGGTCAGGTCGAGGCTATCGCGATATGGCTTGATAATGGATTCTGCGGTCGGCTCATCCGCAATCGAGTCGTTCATTTCGATGGCCTTGTATTCGGTGATAGGACCCGAACAGGCAGCAAAAAGAATGAGAAGCCACATCCAACGCATGGCTGCAAGTTTACAGAACCAATTTTGTAAAGCGTTAAATCTTAAATGAAGAAATTCTAAACTGAGGGAATGTGTTTCCAGTCTGATTGCCAATTGCAGGTTGCCAATTGTCAATTGCAAATCTTTTCTTTGAACCAAATGTTTGAGCACAGCACGAAGATCCGAACGCGCTATTCGGAAGTGGATAGAATGGGGTATGTGTATTACGGCAACTACGCCACCTATTTTGAGGTGGGTCGCGTGGAGGCGATGCGCGTGCTGGGAATCAGCTATGCGGAGCTCGAAGCGCAGGGAATCATGATGCCTGTGATCCGTTACGAGATCGACTATAAGAAACCTGCGTTCTATGATGAAGAACTGACCATTATTACCCGCGTGAAGGAAGTTCCGCGTTCGCGGATCACATTCGAGTATGAGACTTGGAATGCGAAAGGCGAATTGCTGAATACGGCACTAACACAATTGGTTTTTGTGGATAGCGAAACCATGCGGCCTCAACGGGCGCCAGAGGTAATCGTAGAGGCTGCGAGGCGGTATTTGGTTGACGGAGTTGACTGAGTTGATAGGGTTGACAGAGCTCCTGATTGACCGTTCAGTGCGTCACCCTGAACTTGTTTCAGGGTCTACCCAACGCATACCAGACCCTGAAACAAGTTCAGGGTGACAATCGCTGATCAAAGCTTTTCCATCAAAACCTTATATAAAGCGGTCATCGCCTCAATGTCCTTTTTGTGGACGATCTCATCTGGCGTGTGGACATTATCCTCTGGTGCGCCCACGAAAACCCATTCCCAAGGGAAAGGAGATGATTGAAGTTCGAGACCATCGCTGCCGCCAGCACCTTCCACTTCGAGTTGAAACGGAATGCCGCTTTGGTTGGCAATTTCGATGATGTGATTGAGGTAGGTTCTGCGCGGTAGACCGCGGTCGCGCATGGAAATGGCCACGCCCAGACCTGGTTGTACGCCTTCGGTTACCCACGTAATGTCGGAAATGAGTGCTTGGCGCACACCATATTTTTCTTGAATGAATTTACCCAAGTAGGAAACGGCTCCGCCACCATGTTCTTCGCGCGTGCTGAAAACGATGATGCCTTCTTCCAGTGTTTCGGCCACTTTCAGGGCATTCCAAACCCCGAGGCGATTGTCCATGTAGCAGCACTGAACGGAATCTTCCGTTTCGCGGAAATCAGGTTTGAACGAAAGGTTTGTCCCGCGGTCGATCTTGCGATTGAACTTGTACTTGAGTTCGCTGGTGTCCTTGTTCACTTTCAGTTTGCAATCTATCTCGCCTTGCGAATCGTTACCGACCAACTCAAATCCTTTTTTCGTGACTGGACCACCGACCTTCACCAATTGTTTGCCGTAGCGCACGGTGAATCCGATGCTGTCCATATGCGCGAAAATGGCGGTACGAGGCTTGTTACCGAAAACCAGAATGATGTTCTCGTGGAACTCATCGCCAGCGAAAATGGTCGGTTTTACCTTCCAGTTCTTTTCGGCCTCGCTAATGTAATGGAGAACGAAATCGGTCATGGCGCGTTCGTCACCGCTTACTGCGCGAACGGCACAGAGTTGCTTCAATAATTCCATGGTGGAAATGTAGGTATTCCCCTTCTTTGAACGAGGGGTTGGGGAGGTCTATTCCTCTACTGCAAAGACGAAGATCTCCTCGTTCTCCTTTTTCATGAGATACTTTTCACGTGCGAATTTCTCCAAGAGTTCCTTGTCGTTCTGTAGGAGCTTGAGGTCTTCCTCGCTTTCTTTGATCTCGTTCACGTAGTGCTCCTTTTCAGCTTCCAGTTCGGCCAGTTTCATTCGGTTCTGAACGAGCGTAATGAAGTTGTTCTCATCAAAGAATGTCATCCAGACCAAGAAGATGGCAAGCGTTACAATGAACTTGTTGCTGGCGTAAGGCTTGATCTTGAGTACGATGGAGCGGAACTTTTTCATCACCATAAAATTAAAACCACCCGAGGAAAAGATCATTGTCCTTGGGCGGCTTTTTTAACAGGCGATCGTTCAATCTCAGCTTTCGGCCAAGAAAGGATAACGGTAATCCGTTGGCGGAACAAAATTCTCTTTAATGGTGCGTGGAGAAACCCAACGCAACAGGTTGATCATGGAACCGGCCTTGTCATTGGTGCCAGAGCCTCTTGCCCCGCCAAAAGGCTGCTGCCCGACAACGGCACCCGTAGGCTTGTCGTTGATGTAGAAGTTGCCAGCACAATTCTGTAGTTTCTTCATGCCGTGCTCAATGGCGTAGCGGTCTTGACTGAAGATGGCGCCTGTGAGCGCATAAGGCGAGGTCTTGTCCACAAGGTCGAGGGTTTCTTCCCATTTGTTCTCATCGTAAACGTAGATGGTCAGCACAGGGCCGAAGATCTCCTCACACATGGTGGTGTAATCTGGCTTGTCGGCAAGAATGATGGTCGGTTGAATGAAGTACCCTTTGCTCTTATCGTAGTTGCCACCAGCAATGATCTTCTGGCCGTCTGCCTTCGCTTGATCGATGTAACCTGTGATCTTATCGAACGCCTTTTCGTCAATTACGGCATTGATGAAATTGGTGAAGTCTTCCGCCACACCCATTTTGAAGGTTTCGAGGTCGGTGAGCACGTAATCGCGAACCTCGTTCCAAAGGTTGCTTGGAACGTACACGCGAGATGCAGCCGAACACTTCTGGCCTTGGAATTCGAAAGCACCACGCACAATGGCCGTGGCCAATTCTTTCGCTTTCGCGGATGGATGCGCGATGATGAAATCCTTGCCGCCTGTTTCGCCAACGATGCGAGGGTAACTTTTGTACTTGTGAATGTTCTCGCCAATGGTTTTCCAGATGTTCTGGAACACGCCTGTAGAACCCGTGAAGTGGATGCCACCGAAATCGGGATGGTTGAAAATGACGTCACCTGCAACTGGACCTGAAACATAAACAAGGTTGATAACGCCATCGGGAAGTCCTGCTTCCTTGAAGATCTCCATGATGATCTGAGCCGAGTAGATCTGGCTATCGGCAGGTTTCCAAACAACCGTGTTCCCCATTAAAGCAGGAGCGCCAGGTAGGTTACCTGCAATGGAAGTGAAGTTGAAAGGTGTGAGTGCGAAGATGAAGCCCTCAAGCGGACGCTGCTCTACACGATTCCAAGTTGGAGCAGGCGAGTAGGGCGGTTGCTGCTTGTAGATCTCCGTCATGAACTCCACATTGAAGCGGAGGAAATCGGCATACTCACAAACAGCATCAATTTCTGCCTGAAAAATGTTCTTGCTCTGAGCAAGCATAGTAGCAGCATTCATCTTGGCGCGGTACGGTCCGGCAAGAAGGTCGGCAGCTTTAAGGAAGATGGAAGCACGGTGCTCCCAACCCAAGTTGGCCCATTTTTCTTTGGCCTCCATGGCTGCATCAATGGCCATTTTCACATGCTCGGCATTTCCACGGTGGAAATGACCCAACGTGTGCTTATGGTCGTGTGGAGGAGCCATGCGCACCGTGGCATCTGTGCGAACTTCCTTGCCGCCAATGATCATTGGGGCATCGATCTCCTTGCTGCGAAGCACTTCAAGGGCCTTTTTAACTTCAGCTTTCTCCTTGCTTCCGGGAGCATAGCTCAGAACAGGTTCGTTGGTGGCTTTGGGTACGTTATAGAATCCTTTCGACATGGCTCAGATTTTCTGTTTTGAGCTGCGAAAGTACAGATGATGTATTAAACTGATCGTGACACGTCCCGCAGTCTATTTTCTTGACAGAAACCGGAGTTGGACACTGTCCAGTTCTGTGGTCATGGATCCATCGTGGAAGTAGAGTACCACCTTTTTCTCGTTGGTGTCATTCATCCTCCCGAACCTGAACAGGTATTGTCCCATCTGCGGCTTGCCGAACTCCTCGTCTGCAAACTGAATAAGATACCGATGGTCCCAAACACGATTGACCTTAGGTTCCACCTCGTTTATCTCGAAGACCACGTCAAGGTCATTTCCACGGTTGAAGTCATTGTAAAGCAGAACCTGTATGGCATCCACATTCTGAAAATCGGGAACCTCAGAAAGGTTGTAGTGCATGCCTGCGGTTTCCGGCTTTTCTGGCACCACCGTTTTGCCGAGTTTGGCCGTGTGGGTGATATTGAACTGTGACAGATCGACCGCTTCTTTCCAGGTCAGACCTTCAAATTGGGGTTCGGTTCGTAGAAATACTTTCCAATATTTTTCCTTGTCCATGTCCATCCAATTCAGGATGTACGCCTTGTACTGTTTGGTTTGAATCGCATTAACTGGTATGCACGCCAACATGAGAACGGCAACTGGCAACGAAAAATACCAGGCCGACCGCGTGAGCAGAATTCCTATTGGGATGAAGAAGAACGCGAAGTAATCTATGTATGCCCGCAACCCGTAACTGCAACCGTAGTACCACGACCACCAAGATGACAGCACGTATGTTATGGTGACGAAGTAGAAGATCCATGAAGTGGCGAGAAAGACCTTTTTCTGGACGAACCACCAGACCATTGCAAGCAACGAGACCATGAGAACCGGTGTGTAAACGAACAGTCCTTTCCGGTAACTGAAGAGGATGTCGATGAAATGCGGATCGACAAAATTGAACGACTCACCTTGATAGCTGTACACGAACCAATGGCCCGTTTGCAGGTACCAAACAAACAATTGAACAGAAATAACAGCCAAGGCAGCGGCTGCGCTGAGTACAACATACCGGAAATGTTGGAACCAGTGTGTAAGTGCACTCAAGAGGTTGCTCATCGACCCCGCGAGGAACGGAAGCATGAGTATGACCAGCAGATTGAGCTGTCGGATGCTTATTACGAGTCCGAATATGAGCCCCGCCAATATGAGTGAACTGACGCGGAAACGGTTCAGCGCATCTTTGGCGAAATACATGAATGCCGTGATGGCAAAGAGGGAGTAAACATGGCTGAAACTTGCCTCTGCATTCGCATAATGCGTGATGGGAGTTGCAAATACCAGCAGTATCTGAATGAATCGGATGGCCCAAGGCGAAACTTCGTAGAGTTGCAGCAGTTTTGACAGGAACAGCAGTGTGAGGAAGAGGTAAAAAAGCGTTGACCAAAAGATGGCTTTCTGGTAGTCAGTTCCGTAGCCATCTCCAACATCCCCTTCCATACTCTTCTTCACGCATGTGGCGAGAAAAAACGGGGATTCAAGGAGTGCTGTGCCCACCGCATATTTGTTTACCATGAACTCCTTGTAGGGTACGTATCCTCCGGGAGCTCCCAAAGCTTTGATCCGTTCGTATTTATGAGGGTCAACCTCTATGGGTGCGTCATTCCTAACCAGATCGTGATGAATGAACGCGGAGGGGAGATGATCGTAGTAGCCGATGCCATCGGAAAGGATGTAATTCTCTTGATTTCCGAAGTAGTTATTGATGCTGATGATGAATGCCAGCATGATGACCACTTCAAAAAACACATTGCCGAAAAGCGTTACAATTCTGTTCATGCGTTACGCTGCGATGATTGTGAATTCCACTTCACTTATTTGTGTAGAAGGTGCCTGAAACGAAAGTGTCCGTTAGCCATTGCTTCATGCTGACGAAGGTAATGTTTCGGATGCTGTGAGGTCGGCTGCCAGACATGTAGAGACCTCCAAGGTTTGGAATGATGGCGCAGAGAAGAATGACCTAATTGGAATTACAGCTTAAAACTCAGTTGAGCATGTACGGCACTTCCAGCACGAATTCGGGAATGTCTGTCTGAAAGAGAACCCCGTTCTCCGTACGCATCATTTGATAGAAGCCGCCCATTCGGCCAATGCCCGATTCGAGATTGCAGGCGCTTTCGTAAGAGTATGTTTCGCCAGGGGCAAGCACGGGTTTCTCACCCACCACACCTTCACCCTCTACAACGGTCTTGATGCCGTTGCTGTCGAAGATGTCCCAATGTCTGCGGAGAAGCTGTACTTCAAAGACGTTCTGGTTTTCGACCGTGATGCGGTAGAAGAACACAAAGTAGTTCTTGTCCGGTTCCGAGTATTCCTCCTTGAACCGAACCCTTGTGGTCACCTTTATGCCGTTTGAAACCTTGGTCATAGCGAAGTGCGCTGTGACAAATAAACGATCATTTTTATTAACCGTTGCCGAAAAATGTCAACTGAAAAGCTGACGTACAGTCGCCAAGAACGATTTTCTGACCTAAGGCGAGGCGATAATGGTGTGTCCGATAAGACGGTCGTAGCGCGAGCCCATCTGCTTATGGTAGAGGTAGAAGGTGTAGAGCTGGCGGGCGTTGTAGAAGGAGGCTTCGGTGAGTTCGGTGGAGCCTTCGGTCTCGCCATCCTTTAGGTAGATGTACTGGTAATTGTAATACCCCTGCTTGAGATAGGCCGAGGTTTCGTACACACCATCGCGATAGCTGTATTCGAGCCGGTATTCGGGTTTTATCTGCCACTCGGTAAGGCCACCGAAGAGGTAGAGACCGCCATCAAGCACGGGCTCGGGGTATTTGAGCTGGAAGTGGACCTGAGCATAATCTGCATCGGTAGTTGGGTCGAAACCTTCGCGGACATCAATGTAAAAGGCCCCGTTGATGTCGGGTTCGGTGATGTAACGCTCTTTGCTGAAAACCTTGTCGGGGATAAGGAAGACGTGGTTCTTCATGGAGTCGGGGTCGTACCAGATGCCGCTGACATTGGACTGCTGGTAACGAAGGCTCCGCGTGTCCACCCAACGGAACTCGTTGCTGCCTTCGAAGGAAACACCTCCCATATTATCATACGTAAGCAGTCCTTCTTTGATGAAGATGGGTTTGAGGTCGGTCTTGATGTTGTCCCAGCGGTAATTCTGTTGAATGTGCAGCGCAATGTCGCGCATGGGGTTTCGGATCTCGTAATCGGCATGATTGATCTCCACATCTATCTGATGATGGGTGAGCCGTTGGTTGATGATCATAGGCAGACGCACCTGCGCGTTGATCTGTACCAGATCCTCATACACACGGAACCTGCGGGTGAAGATGGGTTTCTCGCGGTTGAAGTCGCGATAGACGATAAGGACGTAATTGCCGGAGACCTTGAGGTTGAAGTTGCTATCTGGAAAGGAAAAGCTGTAATGGATGTACCGCTGCACGGTATTCATGGAGAAGTTGTACTGCATGATATTGCGCTCCAAAAAGCCGTTGATGTACTCGCTCTGCGGAATATCGGTAGGCACCCAGTTGCGGTCGCAATGCACCACGGTGTAGGTGTAATCCTGATAGGCACCATTGAGGTCATCGAAGGAAACTTCGAGTATCTCGCCCCCGCCCAAGGCAATGACAGGCATGCTCAGATCCACATTCTTAACCCCGATCTGCACGGTTTTGATGTTGGGCAGGTAGGTGCGGTCCTCATAGCGCAGATAGCTGTCGTTGAAGTATTCATCATCCTGCGCAAGCGTCAGAAGGGGAAAAAGGGAAACGGTGAAAAGGAAAAAGGTAAAGGCGTTGCGCATATCGGGCGGCAAAGATAGGAGTAACGGAGTGTGGGAGGAGATATTGGCAATTATGAGTGAAGCTCCACCCGGTAGCCTGTAATAAACGGTAAGAGTCACGCTTTAAAATAATATTTGCTGTTCTGTTGGCGTTTGTGATGGAGTAATTCCACAAACTACCTGCCATGGATACCTCTACTTTTCGCGCTGCGGTTGCAGCCATCGCTTTCATTTTCTGTATTTCTTCTTTTCAATTAACCTACGCTCAGGACGCGAGCATGCGGGTTGATATGAACATTAACCTGAAGGTGGATACCACCAAGGTAAGGCTCTATGAGATGCGAAAGGATGAGAGCGATAAGGTGAAGACCGTGACCCTGCGAATGAACTACGGCAGCGCACAGATACTGAACCCTGAAGATGCGGCCGAACTGAATGAAGGTGGCTGCAACATTCTGAGTGTGGATGTGGTGTACACCGATTTCAAGAACGAGGACGTTCAGGATATACTGAACAAGAAACGGGTGGCGGAGCTGTATTTCCTGTGCCCGGATGTGTTCAACCAAAAGATGGTCGATTGGAATTTCGTGGAGCAACTGGGTTATGCCACAGAGGATGGTGCCAAGAAACTGTTCCACGGCATTGTGATCAAGTATCTGAAGGTGCCCTTTTACAAGCCTGAATCTCCTGAGTCGATGTTCGGAGACCTTTCGGTTGAGAGCATCGGTGATACCTCGCTGTTCCCGATTCTGGAGAAACACATCAAATTTGACGAGGAGTTGATCTGTGTGGATCTTACCGGAAGCATGTCTCCCTATTACATCCAGGTTTTTACTTGGCTGCATCTGAAGCACAATAAACAGATGCTGAACTTCTCGTTTTTCAACGATGGAGATATGACGCCTGACTACCTGAAGCGCGCTGGAAGGGTAGGCGGGGTTTACCTGTGCAAAACGAATTCCATTGATACGATCACCAACTACGCTTTCAAGTGTATAAGCAATGGTTTCGGTGGCGATACGCCAGAGAATAACGTTGAATCGGTCATAAAAGGATTGGAGAAGTATCCGAAGACCAAACAGGTGGTGATGCTGGCAGACAATTGGGCGGATATGCGCGATTATTCCTTTATGAGCAAGATCGATAAACCTGTGAAGGTGATCGTTTGCGGAATGGATCTTTTCGGAGTGAAAAAGCCTATCAATACACAGTATTTAGACCTTGCCAGAAGAACCAAAGGGTCTGTGCATACGATGGAAGATGACATTCTGGATCTCGCGCTGAAGCGTGAAGGAGATGAGATTACCATTGATGGCGTTCCGTACGTTATACGGGGTGGGCGGTTTATGATGAAGTAGCCAGCGTTTATTTCCTGTAGCGCGTTTGAGCGCTCCGCAGCCGTGAGATTTTTCCCCTTGTTTAAAATGACCAAGTTGAAGGATGTGCATAGGTAATTCTGATGTTAAGGAATCGTTTTATTTAGAATGGTTCTAAATTAATAAGTGGTCAATATTCGTCATAGTGCCTATTCGGTTTCTCTTAATTTTGCCCGCGATTTTAAGGACGAGAAATCCGCATAAACATGTCAAAAGACATCAGGATCAAAAAGGGCCTGAACATCCCGCTAAAGGGTGAGGCCGACAAAGTGATCGGCAACTCAGAGAGGTCCGACACATTCATGGTCAAACCGATCGATTTCAAGAATTTCACCCCAAAACTGCTGGTAAAGGAAGGCGCAGAGGTACTTGCCGGAACACCGTTGTTCTACAGCAAGGATTATCCTGAGGTAAAGGTTTCCTCTCCGGTAAGTGGCGAAGTGGTGGAAGTTGTGCGAGGTGCCAAGCGTAAGATTTTGGGTATTAAGATCCTTGGTGACAAGGAGACACGCTACGCAGCGCTTGGTACAGCCGATGCTGCCACCATGAGCCGTGAGGATGTGAAGACGAAATTGTTGGAAAGTGGTCTGTGGGCGTTCATCAGAAGACGTCCGTATGCGACCGTTGCCCGCCCAAGTGACAACCCGAAAGCCATTTTCATTACAGGTTTCGACAGCGCGCCTTTGGCTGCTGATGTTGATTTTGTACTGAACGGAAAGGAGAAGGAGTTTCAAGCAGGTTTGGAAGTGTTGAAGCAACTGACAGACGGTACGGTTCATTTGAATCTGCACCGCACGTTGAGCACTTCGAACGTGGTGAAAAGCGCGAAAGGTGTTCAGGTAAACTGGTTCAGCGGTCCGCACCCATCTGGTAATGTGGGTGTGCAGATCCATCACCTCGACCCATTGAACAAAGGTGAAGTGGTGTTTACGGTAACGGCACAGGATGTGGCGTTGATCGGAAACGCATTCCTAACAGGTAAATATGATGCTACGCGCGTGGTGGCGGTGGCAGGTTCTTCGGTTTCCAATCCGAAGTATTCGCGCACCCTTCAAGGTAGCAGTGTTGCTTCCATTGCCAAGGATGTGAACGGTGGCAACAACCGTTACATCAGCGGAAATGTGCTTACAGGTACGAATGTGAGCGCTGACGGCTACCTCGGCTTCTACGATAAGGAAGTGACGGTGATCCCAGAAGGCGACCACGCCAAGTTCTTCATTACGGAAGGGTGGGCAAGCCCCGGTTTTGGCAAATTCTCCATGTCGCACAGCTATTTCTCTTGGCTGATGTCAGGCAAGAAGTATGCGTTGGACACCAATACCAATGGTGAGAAGCGCGCGCTGGTAGTCACAGGCGAGTACGAGAGTGTATTCCCAATGGACATCTACCCGCAGCACCTGCTGAAGGCGATCATGATCAGCGATATTGAATTGATGGAAAACCTCGGTATTTACGAGGTGGATGATGAGGACTTTGCGCTTTGCGAATATGTGTGCACGTCAAAGACGCCAGCACAGCAGATCGTTCGCGATGGATTGAAGCTCATTGAACAAGAATGTGGATAAACGATAAGGCACGATGAAGTTTTTGCATACAGCCTTCCAGAACATGAAAGCCCCGTTTGAGAAAGGGGGCAAGTTCGAGAAGTACAATAAGGTTCTTACCGCCATTGATGCGTTGGAGACCTTTGCGTTCACACCGGAAGAGGTGACGCATTCAGGTTCGCACATCCGCGATGGCATTGACCTGAAAAGAACCATGAGCGTGGTGATCACGGCCATGTTGCCATGTCTGCTTTTCGGTATGTACAACGCTGGTTATCAGCATTACCGCGAGTTGGGCGAATTGGCCACGGCCTCCTTCATGGACATGTTCAGCATTGGACTTGTAAAGGTGCTTCCGTTGGTGGTGGTGTCTTACGCGGTCGGTCTGGGCATCGAGTTCGGTTTTGCGATGTACAAAGGACACTCCGTAGAAGAAGGATACTTGGTGACAGGGATGCTTATTCCGTTGATCGTTCCGGTTGATATTCCTCTTTGGATGTTGGCCGTAGCGGTGGCATTTGCGGTTGTTTTCGGAAAAGAGGTGTTCGGTGGTACGGGAATGAACGTTCTGAACGTGGCACTTACGGCAAGAGCGTTCCTGTTCTTCGCCTATCCAACATTCATGTCGGGAGACAAGGTTTGGATTCACGGAGCCATGGAGAACGATGCGATTTCGGGAGCAACGCTGCTGGGTGATCTTGCCGCCATGAAAGGCGGTCTGGAGCATCTGCGTTTCACGGTTCAGGACATGTTCCTTGGATTCATTCCAGGTTCGGTAGGAGAGACCTCGACCTTGGCGGTTCTCATTGGAGCGGCCATCCTTCTTTTCACAGGAATTGCAAGCTGGAGAATCATGCTTTCGGCTGTTGTTGGTGCTTCGGCAATGGGATTGATCTTCAACGCGTTCGGAGCCAATGGCCTGATGCAGTTCCCATGGTATGAGCATCTGCTGGTAGGTGGTTTCGCCTTCGGAGTTGTGTTCATGGCAACAGATCCTGTAACGGCCGCACAGACCAACACGGGAAAACTGATCTACGGATTTTTGATCGGATTCATGGCCATTATGATCCGCGTGTTCAACCCGGCCTATCCGGAAGGAATCATGTTGGCCATTCTGTTCATGAACGTGATGGCACCGCTTATCGATCACTACGTGGTGGAGGCGAACATTAAGAGAAGATTGAAAAGACTAAACGTTAAAGCTGCGTAATCATGGCGGTTGATGTAAACAGTAATAAGTACACATTCCTCTTCGCCACGGTGATGGTGGTTATCGTTGCCACGCTTTTGGCATTGGCATCCGAAAGCCTGAAGCCGATGCAAACTGCGAATGTGAACAATGAGAAGCGTCAGAACATCCTCAAGGGAGTAGGCATTGAAGTTCCTGCAAATGAAGCAGAGACAGCCTATGATGAGTATGTGAAAGAGGCATTGGTGATCGGTGCAGATGGCAAGGTGAAGCAAACCGAACTGAACGCTTTTGATATTGATGTGTTGAAAGATTATAAATCGGGTCTTTCGAACATCTATACCAAATTGGACGTGCAGGAGTTCAGCAATATCGATGAGATCCGTAGCGAATTGGCTGCATTTAACGGTGGCAAGGGCGTCAACTTTCCATTGTACGTTATCGATAAGGATGGAGAGAAACTTTACGTTGTCCCGTTGGTAGGAACAGGACTTTGGGGACCTATCTGGGGGTACTTGGCCATTGCCGCTGACGGCAAGACGGTTGTCGGTGCCGTATTCGATCACAAGTCGGAAACACCTGGTTTGGGAGCGGAGATCGCACAGCCTGCCTTCCAGATTCCATTTAAAGGCAAGACCATTTTTGATGAGAAGGGAGATTTTACCGGAATCAAAGCTGTGAAAGGTGGAGCGAAAGGAAGTCCTCACGGAGTTGATGCCATCTCTGGTGGAACCATTACAAGTAATGGCGTAACCGAAATGATCATGCGTACGCTTAAGTTGTACGAACCTTATTTTCTGGGGCTGCAGGCGAGTGATGCTTCTGCGAGTGGAAGTATGGGAGTTGGAGAAAATTCAGGATTGGGAGAGGAGATTTCGCCAGATTCTGCGGCCGTGGCATTCATGGATTCCTTGGATGTGGAAAAAGTAGATACAACCGTAGTTGTTGATTAAAGAACAGAACTAAAAAACTTCACAATGAGCGAAGTAGCAGTTGAAGAAAAAGTAAAGCAGCCGAGCGAGCCATTGTTCTCTAAGAAGAACAAGGCGCTTATCAGTAATCCGTTGGATGATGATAACCCGATCACGGTACAGGTACTCGGTATCTGTTCGGCCTTGGCCATTACCGTGCAGGTGAAACAGGCGTTTGTAATGGCGCTGTCGGTAACGTTTGTGACGGCCATGGGTAACGTTATCGTTTCGCTGATGCGGAATTACATTCCGAACCGTATCCGAATCATTGTTCAGTTGGTGATCGTTGCGGCTTTGGTAATTCTTGTGGATCAGGTGTTGAAGGCGTTTGTTTACGACATCAGCAAGGCGCTTTCCGTATTCGTTGGTCTTATCATCACCAACTGTATCATCATGGGGCGTTTGGAGGCATTTGCGCTTGGGAACAAGCCTTGGCCAGCGTTCTTGGACGGTATCGGAAACGGCCTTGGTTACGGACTTATCCTCATTATCGTATCTGTTTTCCGTGAGCTCCTTGGCTCTGGAAAGTTGTGGGGCTACCCCATTTTCGGTCACAAAGTGGGAGCATTGCTTTCGGATGGCTCATTGGCAACCGAAGCATCGGGACTTTACGCATTGGGTTATGTGGACAACGGTCTGATGATCCTGCCACCGATGGCGTTGATCACGGTCGGTGTGATCATCTGGGTTCAGCGTTCACGAAACACGAAATTGATCGAGGCTTAAAAAGCATACGGCTTGAAACTAATTAGAAGCTACAGAAAATGGAATACATCAATATAATCGTAAAGGCCATCTTCATTGAGAACATGATCTTTGCCTACTTCTTGGGCATGTGTTCGTACTTGGCCGTAAGTAAAACGGTGAAGACAGGTGTCGGTCTCGGTGCTGCGGTGATCTTCGTACTCGGCATCACGGTTCCGGTGAACTACCTGATGGAGAACTACATGTTGAAGGAAGGCGCTTTGGCATGGTTGAGTCCAAGTTTGGCCACCATGGATCTGAGCTTCCTCAGCTTCATCATGTTCATCGCCATCATTGCCGCCATGGTGCAGTTGGTGGAAATGGCCGTTGAGAAATTCGCGCCAGCGTTGTATTCATCACTCGGTATTTTCCTTCCGCTTATTGCGGTAAACTGCTCCATTCTTGGAGGTGCGCTTTTCATGCAAGAACGTCAATATGCCAACATCGGTGAAGCCACGGCTTTCGGTGTGGGTTCAGGTATTGGTTGGTTCATGGCCATTGTGGCCATCGCTGCTATTCGCGAAAAAATCCGTTACTCAAGTGTTCCTGGTCCACTCCGTGGTTTGGGTATCACCTTCATCCTTACGGGATTGATGGGCATTGCCTTCATGAGTTTTATGGGTATCAAACTTTAACAGAGATCTAAGCAAAGCATGGTTCTTCTATCAACATCTACAGTAATTGCTACCAGCGTCATTGTGTTCCTGCTGGTCATTATTCTACTGGTCTCTACACTGCTTTTCGCAAAGGCCAAATTGGCACCCTCAGGTCCTGTAAAGGTGCTTATCAATGGCGAGAAGGAAGTAGAGGTCGAGTCAGGGGGCAGTATTCTCGCCACCTTGGGAAACAATAAGATCTTTTTGCCATCAGCCTGTGGCGGTGGTGGTACCTGCGCACAATGTAAGTGCCAAGTATTCGAAGGTGGAGGAGAGATCCTTCCTACCGAAACGCCTTATTTCTCGCGTAAGCAGATACAAGACCATTGGAGATTGGGTTGCCAAGTAAAGATCAAGCAGGATATGAAGATCGGCATCCCAGAAGAGATCTTCGGTATCAAGGAGTGGGAGGCAACGGTAGTTTCCAACTACAATGTGGCGACCTATATCAAGGAATTCGTGGTGGAAATCCCAGAAGAGATGCACTACGAAGCGGGAGGTTACATTCAGATCAAGATTCCACCATGCGAGGTGAAGTTCTCTGATATGGACATCAAGGCGCATCCAAAAGATCACCCAGGAGAGCCTGATAAATTTGAGTCTGATTGGGCTGAAGGTCCGTTTGCCATGCGTCATCTGGTGATGAAGAATGACGAAGAAGTGGTACGTGCCTATTCGATGGCATCTTACCCAGCGGAAGGAAGAAACATCATGCTGAACGTGCGTGTTGCGGCTCCACCTTTTGACAGAGCCAAGAACACGTGGGCTGACATCAACCCAGGTATCGCTTCGTCTTACATTTTCAACTTGAAGCCTGGTGATAAGTGTACCATTTCAGGACCTTATGGTGAATTCTTCATCAAGGAGACAGAAGCGGAAATGCTTTATATCGGTGGTGGAGCAGGTATGGCGCCAATGCGTTCGCACATTTATCACCTCTTTAAAACCCTGAAGACAGGAAGAAAAGTTTCTTATTGGTACGGTGGTCGTTCACGGGCTGAACTGTTCTATATCCACTATTTCCGTGAGATCGAGCAGAACTTCCCGAACTTCAATTTCTACATGGTGCTTTCGGATGCCAAACCTGAGGATAACTGGAAGGTGAAGAAAGACATCAATGATCCGGAAGGTGATGGCTTCGTTGGGTTCGTTCACAATGCAGTGATCGATCAGTATCTGAAACATCACGATGCACCAGAGGAGATCGAGTTCTACTTCTGTGGACCACCGATGATGAACCAAGCGGTCATCAAGATGTGCGATGACTGGGGAGTTCCACCAGAGAACGTATCGTTCGATGACTTCGGTGGATAACGATAAACAATTGAATGTTCAAAGCGGCCCAATTTTGGGCCGCTTTTTTTGTTTAGAAGCCGATAGTTTTGAGTGATGCGAAGTGTAATTCTTATCGGTTTCCTGATTTCGGGTCTTTCTGCTGCAAATGCACAGGAGGTTGATTCATTGTCAATGGATTCGGTCGCGAGTGTTTTCGAGGTTGATTCCATGATCCATTTGGCCGAGTCGCTTATAGGAGTTCCATATAAATATGGTGGCTGTTCGCCCGAAGGGTTTGATTGCAGCGGATTTGTGGGCTATGTGTATTCCAAATTCGGGGTTGAGCTGCCGCGTTCCACAGCCGAATTGGCGAACATCGGTTCAGAGATTCCCTTGGACAGTTGCCAAAAAGGCGATATCATTCTCTTTGCAGGAAGGGATAAGAAAAAGCGTCCTGTTGGACATGCTGGAATTGTGGTAAGCGAATCAGGCGAGCCCCTTCAGTTCATCCATAGCGCCACCAGTAATGCACGTGGCATTATTGTCACCGCATTGGATTCTTACGACTATTATCTGTCGAGATTCGTAAAGGTTGTTCGTATAACTGATTGATAATCAGCGTTGAAATATTATTTCGGAACGGGTCCGAATTGTAAAACAGATCATTCGGCTATCTACTTTTGACGCGAATTATTAATCATTCTCTAACAAATGAAAACAACAAAAATGTTCTTGGTTGCAATAGCAACTTTGAGCTTGGCAGCTTGCTCATCAACTGCCACTACTGAGGAAAATCAATCGGTAGAAACTACAGAAGTAGCTCCAGAATCTGTGGAAGTTGAACCGTTGCATGGCGCATCAACAGATACGACCGAAACTGCTACGGAAACGGCAACAGAAGCAGAGGCAGCTCACTAAGAAATGAAGACCAAAAAGAAGCCCCCGTCACGCAAGTGGCGGGGCTTTTCATTTTCAGTATATGTGCTTGGCTGCGTAAGGTTAAATTTGCCGCAATGAGAAATTCAATACTTGCCTTGGCCGCATTGGTTCTCTTCGGTTGTGCTGGTGCCACTCGCAAACAGGCAACTGGTTATACACAGGGAACCACATATTCGATAATTTACTACACCAACGGTGCAGATGTTCAGTACCAGATCGATAGCCTGCTTTTGGCTTTCGACCGTGTGCTTTCCACGTATCAGAAAAGCAGTTACATCAGCAAGTGGAACCGAAATGAGACCGCTGGTCTGGAGCAGCCTCAGATGTTCAAAGAAGTGGTGAACCGCGCATTGGAGATCAACGCGGCAACAGATGGTGCATTGGATATCACGGTCAGTCCATTGATGAAATATTGGTTCGAGCGGGATTGGAGTACTTCGCATGTCGATTCAGCAGATGTGGATAGCGTGCTTGCGCATGTTGGAATGAACTTGATCCGTTTGGACGGTTCGGACTATGTGAAAATCGATTCCAATGTTCAGTTGGATGTGAATGCTATTGCGCAAGGCTATTCGGTCGATGTGGTCTCTCGTTATCTCGAAAGTCTGGGAATCTATGATTACTTGGTGGAAATTGGTGGAGAACTTCGAGCTTCAGGCAGGAAACCAGACGGTGAGTGGTCGGTTGGAATAGATGAGCCGAATGAAGGCAGCGTCAGTCATGAGGCTACGATATCTATTAACCTGAACGATAAGGCAATGGCAACTTCTGGCAACTACCGGAAATTTGTGGAGATCGATGGTGTGAAGTATGGTCATTCACTGAACCCAAGAACAGGATTTCCGGCAATGACAGACGTTTTGAGTGCCACCATCATTGCCAACGATTGTATGACAGCAGACGCCTATGCCACGGCCTGTATGGTTTTGGGGTTCGGGAAAGCTCAGAAACTTGTCTCAGAGAATAAAGAACTGAACGGTATTCTCATTTACTCCCAAGGAGATGGGAGCGTGAGTACTTGGAAATCCGAGGCTGACTAAGCGGTCGTGTCAGGTTTCTGGCACTGCTCATCTGGCATCGCACCGCACAATGAACAGGCCTTGCCTTCCTCATTCAAGAATGGACTGTTGCTGGCACAAGTACCCGCAAACTTTCCGTCTTTCTTTAAGATGAGCTTGATGGCGATTCCTGCGAATCCAAGTCCGAGTAATAGTATTGCTGCTAAAACGGCTGCCATTTTTTGTGCTTTAAGCGGTTACTGAACTAACGTTCTGAAACAAGGTTTGTTCTCTATCCGGACCGACCGATACGACCGATACGGGAACACCGACCTCAGCTTCTATGAAAGCGATGTATTCCTGTAGTTCCTGTGGAAGTTCATTTCCCTGTGTCAGTTTGGTCAGGTCGGTTTTCCAACCTTTCATTTCTGTGTAAATCGGCTCTACCTCTTCATTCAGGTCGAAAGGAAGATGTTCGGTTAGTTCGCCATTTATCTTGTATTGGGTGCACACGTTGATCGTATCGAACGTGTCCATCACATCGGTTTTCATCATGTTCAGTTCGGTTACACCGTTGATCATGATGGCGTATTTCAATGCAGGAAGATCCAACCAACCGCAACGTCTTTTTCGTCCGGTTGTCGAGCCATATTCGTGACCGATCTCGCACAGTTTTTCACCAACCTCATCAAACAACTCCGTGGGGAATGGACCAGAACCAACACGAGTACAGTAGGCTTTGAAAATGCCGATCACATTTCCAATACGGTTTGGAGCCACACCCAAACCTGTACAGGCACCGGCACAGACCGTGTTGGAAGAAGTAACGAATGGATATGAGCCGAAGTCAATATCAAGCAGCGAGCCTTGCGCACCTTCTGCCAAAATGGATTTTCCTGAACTCAATTGTTCATTCAGAAACTGCTCACTATCGATCAGGTCAAAACGCTTCAGTGTTTCCAAACTGGCGAACCATTCCGCTTCCATGTCAGCAGCAACACCTTCGGCTCCGTAATGACCGAGCATCTGCTCATGCTTTTCCTTCAGGAAACCATATTTCTCTTGGAAATTGACCAGAAGTGTATCGCCTACGCGAAGACCGTTGCGACCCGTCTTGTCCATGTACGTAGGCCCAATTCCTTTAAGTGTGCTACCGATCTTGCTTTTTCCTTTGGCCGCCTCAGATGCTGCATCCAAAAGTCGGTGAGAAGGAAGGATCAAGTGAGCCTTCTTCGAAATTTTCAAACGCTTGGTGGCATCAATGCCGCGTTCCTCCAATTTGTCGATCTCCTTCTTGAAGATGATCGGGTCGATGACCACACCATTGCCTACTACGTTGATGGCATTCTCACGGAAAATTCCCGAAGGAATGGTGTGCAACACGTGTTTGATGCCTTCAAACTCCAACGTGTGGCCAGCATTCGGCCCACCCTGAAAACGCGCAATTACATCGTACTTGGGAGTGAGTACGTCAACGATCTTTCCCTTGCCTTCATCGCCCCATTGGAGCCCTAAAAGCACATCCACTTTTTTCAATTTTGTTCTGAATTAAAGATTTGCAGCGGCTTCCTCCACCGAACCATAGATCTTGAAGATGGAGTCAAGTTTTGTCATCACCATCAACTTTTTAACCTTGGCAGAGATGCCACCGATAACCAGTTCGCCACCTGCGTTACGTGCAGAGGTGAACATGCCGATAAGCAGGTTCAGACCCGTGCTGTTCACGTACTCAAGTTCAGCCAGATCCATGAGGAATTTGTCCGTGCCATTCGACAAAAGTCCCTCAAATTCTTTGATGACTCCATCGGCCTGAGACTTCTCGATCAATCGACCTGAAAGCGTGATGAGTTTACCACCTGCGTGGTCTTCGATTTTATAGTTCATGGGTTTGTTGGCTGGTTCATTTTATTGCACTTTCCTGTTTCGGCCAGTTTGCGGCAGGCACCGTAAAAGTTCAATGAATGATTGGTGATGTTGAAACCGAGTATGTCGCCTGCCATGTTCTGGATCTGCTGAATGCGCGGATCGCAGAATTCGAAAACCTTTCCGCAATCCTGACAGATCAAATGGTCGTGCTGAGCATACTTGTATGAGCGCTCAAAATGAGCAATGTTCTTTCCGAACTGATGCTTGGTCACAAGCTTGCAATCAAGCAGAAGTTCAATTGTATTGTAAAGTGTGGCCCGACTGACGCGATAGTTCTCTTCCTTCATCTTCACGTACAACGATTCGATGTCGAAATGACCATCGAGTGAGTACACCTCGCTCAGAATCGCATATCGTTCAGGGGTTTTTCTGTGACCGTGCTCCTCCAAATAATTGGAGAAGATCTCTTTCACATTCTCGAATATCTCTGTTTCTGGTTCAGAAAGCATCGCTCCGATTAAGGTTCAAAGGTACTTATTCGTACGGTTCGGGCGATCAATCCCACTTTAGGAATTTCAACAATTTCGTAACACCGTTAGATTCGGCCATGATGATGTAAAGCCCTTGCTGAAGACCATCCAACGGAACGTAGATCTGCTGGTTGGTCACCTGTGGAAAATAGCGGTAGAACTGGATCAGTCCGTTGCGGTCGTAGATGTAAATGTTCACATCCGCATCGTACTTGGTGGCCACCGTGGTGTAAAGGATGTCCGTGGCAGGATTGGGGTAGATGTACATCGCCACCTGCTCGCACGGCCGTTCCTGATACTGAAGCACCGTGGCATAATCAGCGAAGCAACTGTTGCGGTAGGTAACGCCATCGCAGCCGCATACAGGAAGAAAATCGGGGTAGCAAGGCGGCTGATAATTCGGGAAGTTGAGCGTGTCTTTGCATTGCGCATTCGCCAATGAACTCATCAACACCAATACAAAAAACACCGCCAGCCGTTTCATTGCGATGAAGTTACGCTGTCTGGAATTACAAACCGATGGCGGTTCCCGAAATATAATCCCAAGTGCCTGTTGGTAAAATGTGAAGTGTCTGCCGTGATCTCTGCGGAAAACAGCCAACCCGAATCGGGGAGAGGTTGCAGTTCAATAACGGAATCGGTAGGCGATAATGCTGAAATGAATTCCATCCGTTGGTCAACGGCTTTCGCATAGATCGAAGTTGTGCGAACTTGATAGAATCCCATTCCGACCTGAAAGAAAAGCGCAAGCATTAGCGAAAGAACGACCAGTTGGTAGAGTTTGCCTTTGGTTTCGATATAAAGCCACGTGCCCAGTTGATAGGCAAACACGACAGAGAATATGAGGATAACGAAAGTGAGCGGAAACCAGGCGCGTTTCGGTCCCATATCGCCCATGGAAAATGCCATGGAAAATGCCATGACGAAGACCAGCAGATCGGCAACGATCCAAAGTTTGCGGTCTTCCCAAAGCAGTTCTTTCCATGAAATGAGTTGAAAACGCAACTGCTTTCTGCCCAAGAATGCAAATGGCGCAGCCCCAACAAGAAAAGCTGGCAAGGTCAGCGGAATTTCCTTCAACGTGAACTTGATGTAGTTCCAAAGTCCGACAAGTATCTTATCCGAAATGGAAAGTTGCGGAAGGTGCGAGAAGCGGACCTTCGCACCTGACCCGATCACATCAATGCCGAATCCGATGAGACAAGCTATGGTTGCTGCATGCAAAGCAGTTCGGTCAACCTGAATGGAAAATTGCTTTCTATGGGTGATAAATCCTAAGAAGAAGAGTACTACAATGGTGGAAATGGCAACCGTTTCGCTTGCGCCACCTGCGTACAGAAAAAGCAATGCTGTCAACGGTATTCGAATCAGTTTCCAGCCTTTCATGAGGATGATCGAACCTCCAAGGACAGCCGAAAAACTTCCCCAGAAATACATGGGGTTTACCGTGAGCCAAAACCAAGTATCGTCTCTGGAAAATGAGCCATAGAAAATGACTGCAAGCAGATACATGGCAAGAACAGTGGATTGCCAATTCTTGAGTGATAATTTCATCTGTGCGATGACTGCTTTCACAAAAGCGAAAACAGCTGCGAAGGCAAACATCAGCGAAGCGAAATGAAAAAGTAGCAGCGAAGTAGGCGAGGAGTAGCTGTTCAGAACGGAGTTGGTCATCAATGTGGCCGACCAGCGCGGATTCCAGTTCTGGTAGTAGAACTGCATCGCACCCCAAATGCCGAGTTCTTTGGTTTTTACGAAATAGTGAAAGTCATCTGCGGCCAAACGATCATTGCTTGCCACCAGCATAAATATGATGACGAAGGCAACGGCATTTGCCGCCATCAACCAAAAGACCGTTCGTTCCTGCTTGTCCGTCACCGTGCTAAAATAGAAAGGGCTGCCCCGATTCGGAACAGCCCTTCAGTAAGTTCAAAAGTTGAATTTATTTTACTTGATCGACAATTGCTTTGAACGCTTCTGGCTCGTTCATCGCAAGATCTGCAAGAACCTTACGGTTGATGTCGATTCCTTTTTCGTTCAGTTTACCCATGAAAGTTGAGTAAGACATTCCGTACTGGCGAACACCAGCGTTGATACGCTGAATCCACAATGCGCGGAACTCACGCTTACGCGCTCTTCTATCGCGGTATTGGTACTGAAGACCTTTTTCAACGGCATTCTTTGCTACCGTCCAAACATTTTTTCTTCTTCCGAAGTAACCTTTGGCCTGCTTGAGGACCTTTTTTCTTCGTGCCCTTGAGGCAACTGCATTTACTGATCTTGGCATTTCTTTTTTGTTTTTGGCGTTAAGCGCCCGTTTTCATGCGGGACTTTCTGGCTTAAAACCGGGTTGAACTTCAATTAAACCTTTAGCATGTGCTTCACGTTCGCGGTGTCTGCAGCACTTACCAATGTTGCGTGCGTCAGATTTCTCTTCTGCTTCGTAGTCTTCTTGGTAAGAATGTGACTCTTGAACGCGTGCTTACGCTTAATTTTTCCAGAACCGGTGAACTTGAAACGTTTCTTCGCGCTGGAATTTGTTTTAACCTTAGGCATGACGTCTATTATTGTTGAACTTACTTTTTTGTCTTCTTTGGAGAGAGGATGATGAACATCTTCTTTCCTTCCATTTTTGGGAGCATTTCCACTTTTGCCAGTTCTTCCAACTCGTTGGCGAACTTTAGAAGTAGGATCTCTCCCTGATCCTTATACACTATCGACCGTCCTCGGAAGAATACGAACGCCCTTACTTTGGCGCCCTGCTCCAAAAACTGCTTCGCGTGCTTGAGTTTGAACTCAAAATCGTGGTCGTCAGTGTTTGGGCCGAACCGAATTTCCTTGACCACGATTTTGGTGGCTTTGGCCTTCAGTTCTTTTTGCTTCTTCTTCTGCTCGAACAAAAACTTCTTGTAGTCGAGTATCTTACATACCGGTGGTTCGGCATTCGGTGAGATCTCTACAAGGTCAAGTCCTTGCTCTTCCGCCATTTCCAAGGCTTTTCGTATCGGATACACGGCTGGTTCAATTCCTTCACCAACCAAACGCACTTCGCGCGCGTCTATCCTCTCGTTGATCTTATGGGGATCTTCGGTTCTTACGAATCTCCTCGGATTTCTTGGTCTTCTAATGGTTTATTCTGTTTAGTTAAACGTTATCAATTCAATTTCAGATCCGCTTCAATATCCTCGTGAATGAGTTTGGCAAATTCTTCAATGCTGAATGTTCCAAGGTCTCCTTCTCCCTGTTTCCTTACTGATAGCTTTCCTGAACTCACTTCCTGCTCGCCCAGAATCAGCATGTAAGGAACCTTCATCAACTCCGTATCACGGATCTTCTTCCCGATCTTTTCGTTACGCTCGTCAACGAGGGCGCGAATTTCGTAATTCTTAAGCAAACCTGAAAGCTTTTTCGCTTCGTCATTGAATTTCTCGGAAATGGGCAGAATTGCAACTTGATCCGGTGTCAGCCAAAGCGGAAATTTACCCGCACAGTGCTCCAAAAGCACCGCCACAAAACGCTCCATGCTGCCGAATGGCGCGCGATGGATCATCACAGGCGTGTGTTTTTGGTTGTCAGAACCGACATATTCCAACTCAAAGCGCTCAGGTAAGTTGTAGTCAACCTGAACGGTTCCCAACTGCCAGCTTCTACCCAAAGCGTCCTTCACCATGAAGTCCAGTTTTGGACCATAGAAAGCGGCTTCTCCGTATTCGGTCACGGTTTTGATGTCGCGCTCGGCAACAGCTTCCACAATGGCAGCTTCAGCCTTCGCCCAGTTCTCATCAGAACCGATGTATTTCTCCTTGTTGTCAGGGTCGCGAAGTGAGATCTGTGCAGTAAAATCCTCGAATTTCAAGGCGTTCAATACATATAGAACCAAATCGACAACCTTCACGAATTCGTCTTTTACCTGATCTGGACGGCAGAAAATATGCGCATCATCCTGTGTGAATCCGCGGACACGTGTCAGACCATGCAACTCTCCACTTTGCTCGTAACGGTAAACTGTTCCGAACTCGGCCAAGCGAACTGGTAGGTCTTTGTAAGAACGAGGTTTGAACTTGTACACCTCACAATGGTGCGGACAGTTCATCGGTTTCAGCAGGAATTCCTCGCCTTCGTGTGGCGTGTTTATCGGTTGGAAACTGTCCTTGCCATACTTGGCGTAGTGGCCAGAGGTCACGTAAAGTTCCTTGGAACCGATATGTGGTGTGATCACCATTTCGTAACCAGCCTCCACTTGCTGTTTTTGAAGGAATGCTTCCAAACGCTTGCGTAGGTCGGCTCCTTTTGGAAGCCAAAGTGGCAATCCTTGACCGACCTTTTGCGAGAAAGTGAACAGTTCCAACTCTTTCCCCAGCTTTCTGTGATCACGTTTCTTGGCCTCTTCCAACATCACCAAGTATTCCTTCAACTCTTTGTCCTTCGGGAAGGAGATGCCGTAAACACGGGTCAGCTGCTTGTTCTTCTCATCACCGCGCCAGTAAGCACCGGCCACATTCATGATCTTCACAGCTTTGATGATTCCTGTGTTAGGAATGTGTCCGCCACGGCAGAGATCGGTAAAATCGGAATGGTCGCAGAACGTGATGTCACCGTCTGTAAGGTTCTCGATCAGTTCCACTTTGAACTCGTTGCCTCGGTCTTTATAAAACTTAAGTGCATCAGCCTTGGAAACCGACTTCATTTTGAACTCGGCCTTTTGCCGCGCCAACTCCAAAAAGGTGTCTTCGATCTTCTTGAAATCGGCATCGGTGATGGTTTTTCCTTCAGGAAGATCCACATCATAATAGAACCCATTCTCAATGGCAGGACCAATGGTCAACTTTACCCCTGGATAAAGATGCTCCAGCGCCTGCGCCAAAACGTGCGCAGAAGAGTGCCAGAAAGTTTCCTTTCCTTCCTTGTCATTCCATGTGTAAAGCACCAATTTGGCATCTTCCGTAATGGGCGTTACCGTTTCTACCTTGGTTCCGTTCACGCTTGCAGAGATCACATTTCGCGCAAGTCCTTCGCTTATGCTCATCGCCACATCCATGGGAGTTACGCCACTTTCAAACTTCTTCTGGGCACCGTCAGGTAGTGTAATTGTTATCATTTCGATATTCAGATTTGGGGCGCAAAGATAGGATTCGCGCTGTTCGGGGCTAAACCTTCTGGCCTCAAAGTTTGATGGTATCGGAAACGGTCGTTTGCCCTTTGATAGTTACCGTTAATCCGAGGAATATGTCGTTCATCGATAAACGGAAACGGAAAATTAAATCTCCCGTTAAGCATTCCATAACCCTTAAAAATCAAAACGTGATGGATCTTCTTACTAAAATTATCTCAAGAATTTACGCTCAGGTGTTTGTGGTGGTGTTGGTATTGTGCGGAGTTTCGGTGAGCGCTCAAAATTATGGAACCTTAACCGTCAAAGGCAACATCCTGTGTGATAAGAAGGATAAGAAGGTGATGAGTTCGGTTACCATTTACAGGTACTATCATCAGTCGCAAAGTGTAGAATTGATGAAGCAGCAAATGGTTCCCCGTGACGGACGTTTCAGTTTTGATGTTGAGTTTGATAAGGATTACATCATCGATGTGGCCTCAAACACGGGCGTTCACAAGCGATTCAATGTGAATACCGAAGTGATGAAGGGGTATAAGTTTGACAATCAGAAGTTTGAGTTTGATGTGAACGTGCAAGAAGGTGACATGGAAAATCCGGAAGAGGCAGCTTGGATCTACTTCGATCCATCGGTGAATGATTTCGCTAAGTCGCCTCAGATGCCAGTTGCATACCAAGAATAATAACGAGGCTGATCGAGAAACCTCGGAACTGTAGAAACCCTTCCACGAATGTGGGAGGGTTTTTTGTTTTGGAGTTTGCCAGCCGTAATTTTCGGCATGGAAAAACCGAGTGGATTGAAAAAGCTTTGCGAAGAGGCACAAACTCTCGAAAAAATGAAATCATTGAAATGGTTTCAACGTCCCATACAGTATTGGTTCGGGGCAAAAGGGCTTGATGCGCGCATTCGAAATCTGAACCAGCAATGTTTCCGTTTGGCGGACAATTATCTGCTGAAGAATGACCCAGCGTATCTTTCAATCGCCAATGAGAATTTGAAATTGATGGCTTCAGCTGGAGTTTACTTTAAAGTGACCTCAACCACCATGGCGGTGCTGCATTCGCATAGCACCCGATACAAGGGAAACATATCTGAAAATGGATATGCTTACTGCTACACGGATCAGGGCAATTTTCCGCTCAACCCCGTTGCCGAATACATGTTCCCGAAACGAATTCAGGGCAGCGTTGATCATTGGGGAAATTTGAACTTGAAAGCGGTTTCTTCCGGGTTCGGATTTATTCAGACACTGCCAGTGGATTACAAAGGAGTGATTCATTCCAATGGTACCATCGAACTCAACATCAATGAGACTGAATCTGACTTTCTGAGTGGAGGCCGATTGATGATCGATAAGATGATGGCGAATGTTTTCGGTTCGAATGATTCTGCAAAAAGACAGTTTGCTGAGAATCGGAACAAAATGAGACAGAAGGTGAATGAACTGACCTTATCTGTTTCGAACGGAGATTCTCAGTTTCCCATGAATTTGTAGGCAAGAAACAGGGCCAAATAGATGGTCAGATAGAAGCGGTAGTAATTCCGCGTCTTTTCAAATTCCGGATTCTCAATTCGCAAAAAACCAAGCAACGCTTTGGTCTCTTTCACAAAATAAGGTTTGATGTTGATGGTCCAGTCATCTGTTTCATACACCATCTTTCGGAATCGACTTCGGAACGTACCCAACGGCAAGCCCCAGATGATGAACAGGATCAGCCAGATATTATCCTTTATCCATTGCATGATGTGGAAACATCATCATGAAACAAATGTTCTGAGTTCGAAATACTACGTTCGGGAGAGGCTCTGCCAGAGTTTGTAAGCCAAGAAGACCAGCAGAAACTGGATCGGAAGTCGGATGTACGCGGCCATGTGACTTCCAATGGCCGGGTTTTCGCGAAAGATGTCTGTAATGTGAAGTGGCAGGAACGCGATCATCATCACCAGAATCAAAAGCGAAGCACGGCTTCTTGAGGCTGGGAAGAACATGGCCAGACCGACAAGCATTTCAACAACGCCTGTCACATAATTGACCGCCAGTTTGGGAAGAAAATCAGACATGAACGGGTCGTACATGTGTGGCATGATGAAATGCATTGCGCCAGCAACGATCATCAGCAATCCAAAAACAATTGTTCCTACTTTCTTCATGCTCAGCTCTTCAGTTTTTCCAGCATCTTTTTAGCCCGAAGGTGGAAGTGTCGGTCTTCCAACAGGTATTCTGGGTCCGGTTCCATCGACAGTGCCTTTTTCAGATACGGAACGGCTTCTTTTTCCTTCCCGTTCTCCACAAGTGCTTCGGCATAGAAGTAGTTGTTACCGATGTCGTTCGGATAGCGCGTTACCACGTCTTTGGTCATTTCCAAGCCGAGTTCATCGCTGGGCCAACTCATAATGAACGGAATTTTGGGAGCCATCAGGTTCAGCACCGCCAAGGCGCGCTGTCCAATGGCATGTCTGAATTCAGGGTCGAGGCGGATCAGCGTTTCCGTCTCTGACTTCACCCTATCGGCAATGCCTTCGCTGGCTGCTTTGAAAATGCCCAAGCGTTCGCCCCAAAGTCCAATGGCCGTCATGTTCTCGAACCGAAGTTCTGCACTGTTCGGGTATTTCGGAACCAACTGCTCGCCTACCTTTTTCGCTTTCTCATAAATGTCCCGTTTTTCGGTATTGTCTTCAAGCACGAAACGCCCTTTATAGATGTAGCTGCGCATGAGGTAGACGCCTGCGTCCAATTCGTTCTCGTGTGCCGCCAATGCCTTTTCGAAATAATGGATGGCATTGGAAATAGGTTCGTTGGCCGCCTTTACGCCCTGCGCGCCTTCGGTGCGTTTTGCGTACCACGTTATTGCCTCCTCATAATTGCTCTGCGCCAAGGCGGAGGAAATGACAATAAAATGTGAGACAATGAAAAGGATGGTGGTTTTCATGTTCTGATAAACAGGATAGTTTCCGTTCTGTTTACCGAATCCGGCCAATTAGGTTATCGGTGTTGGTCGAAATGGACGTAATGATTCCATCGGTTCAACCTTATTAGATCACTTCATGGAGTTGGTTTCCAGCAGTCCATTCAACAATTCAATATAGAGCCCCATGGTTTCAAGACTTTTCCAATTCGGGTCTTTTGAGTAAAGACTGAGGAGGTCGGGGAATGGCTCTAAAAGCCGTTCAACGGTTGATGGAGTTAAAGGATGGATTCGTCCCAAGGTCATGTCAAATACGTAGGGTTTGGATTTACGAGTGTCAAGAGGTTCGCTTTCCTGACTTACCCATCCTCTGCTACCTGGCCAATCAACGTAATACTGAGGTCGACCGATGAAGAAAACATACGAACCCAATTTTTCAATCTTCACAAACCCGCGCTTCATCCTTTGAAGGCCAATATTGATAAACAGATTCTCACCGTTCCAAGCAAGTTGACAGGTTCTTTCAAAATCAGTAGCCAAGAGGTCCTTTCCCAACGGGTTCAATTTATAAAGTTCAGGGATGTACTTGTCTTTCCGAGGTTTCAGCGAGAAACTGGTAGTATGGAAAGGCCGATTCTTACCAAAGTCTTCAACCGTTGTGTAGAATCCAATCGTATGGTTTTGACAAAGACCGCTTGAACGCGGGAAGAATAGGAGAGCACAATAAACAAGTAACCTCATCATTATTTGTCAAACTCAATTTGCGCCTCCACGGCAAAATGGTCACTCAGATCCTGGCGGTCTTTGCTCCATTGCCAGCGTGGCATACGCACGTAGCGGTTGATTGTGGCATTCACCCCATTCGCCCCATAGAATACGAAGTCGATAACGCCCTGCTTTTTCTTGTCGCCACGTTTAATCTTGATGTCGTTCACATAACTATCGCTACTGTATTTCTGTTCGCTTAGAATGGGGCCGTCTGTCATTCCCAAAATGCGGACAAGTTGGTTGTAGTAGGTCGTGTCTTGGAATTTCTTGGTATTGAAATCGCCAGCCGCGATCTGCGGAACGCCTTCTTTTCTGTATTGCTTAAAGAGTTCTCCCAACTCTCGGTACTGGCTGACCTTGGCATCTCTATCGCCACCAGCCTCCAAGTGCGTTCCAAGTATCTGGAATTTCTGTCCGTTGAATTCACCTTCGGCCAAGAGTGCACCTTTGCGAGCCCAGCAATCGATGCCTTCGCAGTAGTCGAAATCAATTTCGGCCAATGGCTCCAGCGGAATCTTACTTACTATCCAAATGCCGCTGTTCGTCTTGAGCGAATACCACCTCCTGTTGGCCGGGCCGAGGATGTAAGGGTAAGTGTCCTTCATCCTGCGCTTGATCTTTCTTCTGGCTGCGCCATGAAAAGCCTCTTGGAAAACGATGATGTCGAAGTCAGAATCCTTGAACAGATCACCGAGACGTTTGGCCCTGCGCTGCTTGCCCGTGAACTTGGCCAAAGGCGGCAGCATGTGAATGTTGTAGGAGAGGACCTTGAGTGGTTGTGTCTCCTTGGCCGTTAGCTCTGAAGGAGTGGAGTTGAGGGTTTGCGCTTCGGCAATGGAAAACCAGAAATGAAAAACGAAAAACGTGAGTATGGTCAACAGTCGATAGTCCATGGACCATGGTCGGTTGGAGGAAAGATTCATGGATTTCGTGCTTTTAAGGATGGCGTTCTATTTTCGTTTTCCTTCCTCTCTGGGAGTTAGGAGGGGGCTATGTTTGTATCACTCCAGGGTTGAATTTCTCTACAGGCGCATGTTCGGCAGCCTCAATTCCCATGCTTATCCACTTACGTGTATCCAATGGATTGATGATGGCATCTACCCAAAGGCGCGAAGCTGCGTAGTAGGGTGAGGTCTGCTCGTCATAACCCTGCGTGATCTTGTCCAAGAGCGCTTTTTCATCCTCTGGCGAAAGCTCTTTTCCTTGTGCTTTCAGGGTGCTGGTCTGTATCTGTAGCAGCACTTTTGCAGCCTGCGCACCGCCCATTACGGCAATGTTTGCCGTTGGCCACGCCACAATAAGGCGCGGGTCATAAGCCTTTCCGCACATGGCGTAGTTACCGGCCCCGTAGCTGTTGCTCACCACCACGGTGAACTTAGGCACGGTACTGTTCGAAACCGCATTCACCATCTTGGCACCATCCTTAATAATGCCGCCATGCTCTGAGCGCGACCCGACCATGAATCCCGTTACATCATGCATAAAAAGCAACGGTATCTTTTTCTGGTTGCAGTTCATTATGAAGCGTGCGGCCTTGTCGGCACTGTCTGAATAGATCACACCTCCGAACTGCATTTCGCCCTTGGCGCTCTTCACAATTTTGCGCTGATTGGCCACAATGCCCACTGCCCATCCATCAATACGCGCATAGGCCGTGATGATAGTCTTGCCGTATTCCTTCTTGTATTCGTCAAACTCGGAGTTGTCTACCAATCGTTTGATGATCTCTCGTGTGTCGTACTCTTTGGTGCGCAACTCAGGCAGCACACCCAACATTTCTTTCGGATCGGCCTTTGGGGCCTTCGGTTCCTTACGGTCGAAGCCCGCTTTCTCGTACGAGCCGATCTTGTCCATCAGGCTGCGGATGGTCTTCAATGCATCAGCATCGTCCTCGGCCTTGTAATCCGTAACGCCCGAGATCTCGCAATGTGTGGTGGCACCGCCCAGCGTTTCGTTATCGATGTTCTCGCCAATGGCGGCCTTCACCAAGTACGATCCCGCAAGGAAAATGGTGCCTGTCTTGTTCACGATCAGCGCCTCATCGCTCATAATTGGCAGGTAAGCACCGCCAGCCACGCAGCTGCCCATAATGGCCGATATCTGCGGAATGCCCATGCTGCTCATCTTGGCGTTGTTGCGGAAAATGCGCCCGAAGTGCTCCTTATCAGCAAATATCTCGTTCTGCATGGGCAGGAAAACACCCGCGCTGTCTACCAAGTAGATGATAGGCAAGCGGTTTTCCATGGCAATTTCCTGCGCGCGCAGGTTCTTTTTACCAGTAATGGGGAACCAAGCGCCCGCCTTCACCGTGGCATCGTTGGCCACGATCATGCACTGCTTTCCGCTCACGTAACCGATAACCACCACCACGCCACCGCCAGGACAACCGCCCTGTTCTTCATACATACCGTAGCCGGCAAATGCCCCGATCTCGATGGTTTCCGTTCCCTTGTCGATCAGCGCCTCCACACGTTCGCGGGCCGTCATCTTGCCTTTGGCGTGCTCCTTATCAATCCGTTTCTGACCACCACCGAGGTAGATCTGCTCCAATCTGCTCTCCATTTTAGAGATCAGCTGCTTCATCACGTCCTCGTTCCTATTGAATTCCAGATCCATATCGTTCTTTTTTCGGGATGCCAAATATAGCAGTATGAGCATAGCATTTGGGCGTTCCCCGCAGCAGCTTTGGTATTGCTTCCCACGCACAGCATCGCGGGGCCGGGCTGTCCGCTATATCTTTTTCCAGTACCCTGATGTTCTCAAAGGGTACTGGAAAAAGGATGCCGCTGCCATCCCTAACGCACGGCCAGGGAGGCGTTTCTGCGTCAAGAAATGCCTCCCTGACAAGTCAGGATGTCGATTCTTGTACAGAAAAGTGCTTCCTAACCCGTCAGGGAGGCGTTTCCACGTGCAGAAATGCCCTCCTGTCCACGCCTGAACCACCTATTTCTTCCCCGAGGAACGAGGGGCCTTAGAGGCGCCTCCCTCGTCAGCGAAACAATTGGTCAAGTGCTGAGAATGAACTTCCGAATCTCTCCACCAACCACCTTCGGCCGCTCCAGCGGCACCAGATGGCCGCTGTTCGGTATCTCCATCAGCTTCCCGGTGCGGTTAATGCGCTTCCACTTTTTCCAAACCTGCGGTTGGATGGTATCGGAGGTTTCGCCTCGGAAGGCGATGAACGGATGTTTCAGAGCTTGGAGTTCCTTCCACGGGTTCGAAACCGTGATGAAGATCTGCGCCTCCCATTCTTTGGTGTACTTGAGTTTAATGCCCGAACCTTCGTCCACCATCACCGCGTTCACGTAGTCCCAAAGGGCCTCATCGCTCATTTGTGCAAACACATTCTTCTCTCGGAATTGGGTGAAAGCTGCCTCGCGCGATTCCCAACGCTCCTTGCGTTGAAGTGCTTTCTTTGCCACGGGGCTGATGCGTTTCATGATGTTCTGCGGGGCAAGTCGGGTCATCAAATACACCCAACCCGGCAGGATGACGGGCTCGATGAGCACCAGTTTGCTGAACAGGTCGGGACGTTTGTTGGCCGCAATAATGGTGCATACCGCCCCGAACGAGTGCCCCATGCCGATGATGTTCTTCAGCCCCTTTCCGTCCAAAAAACGGATAAGATCATCCGCTGCCTCATGCCATGTTCTGAACTTAGAATAGTCTGAATTCGGCCAAAGTGGACGCGCCTGCATGCCTATCACGTGGAAATCCGCGGTCAGTTCATTCACAAGCACGTTATATGTTTCGGCTGGAAAACCGTTGGCGTGCGCCAGATGAATGATCGGTCCATCGCCTCCAAGATCAACGAACGGGATCTCAGATTCCATCATTTGTGGGTGAGTTCGAGGTTCTGGAGGTAATCGATGGAGCGCGGCCCTTGGCAGAACATCAGATCGAGGATGCTGAGGTCGGACGCAAACGCAAAGCGGTCGCTAAAAACCTGAATGTACGTTGGGAATTCCGCTACAGGCGAAGTGGTCTCGTATTGCTTCTTGTTCCACGCATTGCGGAGGTCAATGCCGTGGAATTCCGTTTGGTAGCTTTCGGTGAATGCAGGCTTGAAATCGATTCCCAAGATGTCGCAAACTGCCTGTATCGACTCCAATCCAAGCTCGAAATGGTTGGTGTGTTCCTCTTGGAACAGCGGCAGCAGTTCATCTTCGTAATACTCGAAATAGGGCGAGTTGCGGTAGGCCGCTTCCAAACTGCGCCAATGCAGTTTGCGCCAGTCTTCCGCATTATGGATGGCCGATTGCGAAATGGGCTGCCGCTCGGTGGCCTTCGCGCGGGGCACCAACAGATTCAATGGGCCGTTGGCTCCCATTATCGCGCAGCGCGAACGCAACGATTGCTTCACGAAATGCTCGTGTTTCTCGATGGTCACATCATCGCGCAGCAGATACGCGAAGTAACTGATAGGAGGGAAGTAGCCGATGGGCAGCAGCGCTTTCATGGCCGCGAAAATAGCTGTTGCGTGACAGTTGGACCACGGTGGGTTCTTACTTTTGAGACAGAACCGTTCGCCAAATGAAGTTGAAAACCACCATTCTACCTGTTCTTTTAAGTATGCTTTTCGTCTCTGCGCAGGCGCAGTATCTTCCAAACGGACCGACAGATGCCGAGCGGCAGATGGTGTATCATGCGCCTTCGTCAGCAGGTTATACCACGCCTCCCGTTTCGGTTGTGCGCACGCCTGCCGAGTGGGAAGAGATCGATGGGCTGTGTGTCCGTTGGGAAGGAACGTGGTCTCAATCGGTGCTGCGCGAAATTGTACGCAACGCCAAGGAGGAATGCACAGTATATATTGTGACAGAACATGAAAGCACGGTTTCCACCAATCTCAATCAGTATGGCATCAATACCAACAATATTGTGTTTGTGAACGAGCCATCCAACAGCATCTGGATGCGCGATTACGGCCAATGGAACGTGTACACGGATGACGTGGATTCGCTGCTTTGGGTGGATTGGATCTATAACCGTCCGCGGCCGTACGATGATGTGCTGCCCGAAGCACTTTCCAACCTGCTGAACATCCCGCTTTACCAGACCACGCAAGTGCCGTACGATCTGGTGAATACGGGCGGTAATTTCATGGTAGATGGTTTCGGGACGGCTTTCGCATCCGAACTTGTTTTGGAGGAGAATGATGCGACCAATACGTATGGAACTTCGAACCATTCAGAAGCTGAGGTGGATCAGATCATGCAGGAGTTCATGGGCATCGACCGTTACATAAAAATGCCAACGTTACCGTATGATGGCATCCACCACATCGATATGCACATGAAGCTGCTGGACGAGGAAACCTTGCTGGTGGGTGAATATCCGCAAGGCGTGGCCGATGGGCCGCAGATCGAATCGAACTTGGATTATGTGCTGAACAACTTCAACTCCGTTTACGGAACCAGTTATAAGGTCGTTCGGATTCCTATGCCTCCCCAGAACGGACAGTATCCGAACCAGAACGCAGATTATCGTACGTACACCAACTCCGTTTTTGTGAACAATACGGTTCTGGTTCCGCTCTACGAGGAACAATGGGACACAACCGCGCTGCGCATCTATCGCGGAGTGTTGCCAGGTTACAACGTGGTTGGAATTGACTGCAATGAGATCATCACCGCTTCGGGTGCCATTCATTGTATTACCAAAGCCGTTTCTTCAAGCGATCCGCTGTTGATTCGTCATCAACCATTGGAGGATGAGGTCTATTCAACAAACGATTACCAGATCGATGCGCTGATAAAGCATGCCGATGGAATTTCCAATGCCTCGGTGTATTGGACAATCGATACCGCTGCGGGTTATGCTCCCGTTAGCATGTCGCTTACCGATCCCATCAATGATACTTGGACAGGCTACATTCCGTATCAGCAGGCAGGGGAGAAAGTGTTCTATTACATACATGCGGAAGCCACCACAGGAAAGCAGCAGAACCGACCGATGCCGGCACCGGCCGGTTATTGGAAATTCAAAATTCTCGGAAACCCGACAGAGGTTGCTGAACACACATTGGATGGAGTCGCCATCTATCCGAATCCTTCAAGCGGCCTGATTAAAGTTGCTGGGCTTGACCGAGGGAATTGCCAAGTTTCGGTGTTCGATGCACAGGGACGGAACGTGTTGACGCAAGCCTTGAATGGAGCCGTCAGTACACTTGATCTGCGAGGTTTTCCCGCTGGAATTTACTCTGTGAACATCAACGTGGAAGGTGCACAACGCACCATGCGTGTGGTAAAGTCTGAGTAAGCGTTATTGCTTGCAGATTTCGTTCCGCATCTGAATAGCTCGCTTAAAGTCACCGAAACTGGCTGCCTTGATAACATCAGCACAAGCATCGTCTTTGTTTCCAAGAATTAATTTCTCCACCGCTCGATTCAGATAAGATTCTTTGTCGTTGGGATTGATGGCAATGGCCTTAGAGAAGTCACGAATGGCATCTTGGTGCTGATCGCGTTTAGAGTAGGCGATACCACGATTGTAAAATGCATCGGAGTAATTTGGGTCCACCACAATGGCCTGCGTGTAATCTGCGATGGCATTTTCATATTCTTCTTTTATTCCGTACACAATACCGCGGTTTACGTATCCTTCTGGGCGCATTTTGGCAAAGCGAATTGCCTCAGTAAAGTCGCTAATGGCTTTGTCATATTGATTCATCTTACGATAAGAAATGCCACGGTGGATATAGGCGTCATAATTGGTACGGTCAGCTTTAATGACCATGTCATAATCTGCAATGGCCTTTTCGTGATCTTTTAGATTAGCATATGCTCTTCCTCTGTTCAAGTGGGCTTCAATATTGTCAGGTTGAAGTTTAATGGCCGCATCCAAGTTCTTGAGGGCTCCTGTTGAATTTTCCCTTTGATTATATAGGTTCCCTGCTGTCAGATATGCTTGGGCGTAACTTTTGTCCAAATCGGTAGTCCGTTCAAAATCCGAGAGTGCGTCATCAATTTGGCCGATAGCGGCCTTGGCTACTCCACGCCAGTACCAGGCATCAACAAATGTCGGGTCTTTGTCCAAGCACTTGTCAAAGTCTGCAATGGCCTCATTCATTTGTCCAGACTGGGCTTTTTGAATGGCCGAATTGAAATACTCGGCCGCAGTCTGAGCAATCGATTGCTGTGCTATCAGCAAAGAGGCAAGGAGTAGGAATGTTCTCATAAATTGGATATTGCGTGTTTCTACGTAAGACTTGTTCTTTTGTTGCTATGTCACCCGAACGCCCATCACCACGATGTCGTCCACCTGTTCAAGGTTTCCTTTCCAGTTTCTAAGGTTCTTGGCCACCAGGTCATATTGCCTGTCCACAGGCTCTTTATGGATCTCGGTTAGCATGGCCTTGAATCTTCGGATCATGAACTTCTTTCCGTTCGGTCCACCGAACTGATCGTAATACCCGTCTGAGAAGACATAGATCATATCGTTCTTCTGGAGTTGAATTCGGTGGTTGGTGAACTGTCTGATCTCTTCTCCAACGAACGCACCTACAGGAAAGCGGTCTCCTTTCACCTCGATCAACTCCTCATTTCTGAAAATGTAAATAGGATTGTAAGCGCCAGCGTATTCCAATTGGTTGGTTTTTCGGTCCCAGCAGCACAGGGCAATATCCATACCATCTTTCACCGAAGACTCTTCATAGGTCTGATGCAGCGTATGTGTCACTCCTCGGTTAAGATACTCCAGTATATCCGAAGGTTTTGTAAGACCAACCTGTTTGATGGCCTGCTGCAAGAGGTTGTTTGCCACTATGGACATGAAACCGCCCGGTACGCCATGGCCGGTGCAGTCAACCGCGCAGAAAATGGTCTTGCTACCTACGTTCTCTGCAAAGTAGAAATCGCCACTTACAAGGTCTTTTGATTGGAAGAAAACAAAGGATTCGGGGAGAATGTCCTGCACATCGCGCCAAGCTGGGAAAATGGCCTTCTGTATACGTTTGGCATACTTGATACTGTCTGTAATGTCCTTGGCGTATTTGGCTATCTCATCGCGGCTGCGCTCGATCTCGCTTTTCTGCTCCTGAATTTCAATGGTCCGTTCCTGAACCACTTTTTCCAGGTCGGCCTTGTCCTTCATCAGTCGGTAGGTTCTGTAACGTACGAACATGATGACCGCAAAGGAGATGATAAACGCAAAGATGACCCAGAAGATCCACGATAGCCAGAACGGACGAGCGATGCTGAACGAGTAGGAGACAGGTTCGGGCGTCCAAGGACCGTCATTTTTTGATGCAATGACGTTCAATGTATAGTTTCCGTAACCGAGCCCTGGCAACTGGAGTTTCTCATTGGAGCCATACCCTTTCCAAGATTCAGAGCTTCCCTTCAATTGGTACTTGTACCTGATGTTGTCAGGATTTCTGAGGGAGATACCAGCCAGTTCAAATTCAAATTCATATTTCTTGTTGCGGAAGGGCAGTTGCAGTCCTTTGGACATTTCAACAGGTTCGCCATCTATGAACATTCTGCTGATGGAAAGTTGTGGTACCGCCTTTATCATTTTATCGATGGCAGGGTTGAACTTCACCACATTGTGTGTTGATGATATCCAGATATTTCCTTCGCTGTCCTTAAAAAGGAACGATATCATGCTGTTCTCTGTGGGGGCCAGCTCCTCGCGGTTGATGATGCGGTTTACCTTCAGATCAGGAGATATCTGCGTGAGCGATTTCTGGTGGCTTACCCAAACGTAGCCATCATTGTCGAGCACCATTTGATAGCAGTAGTTGGAGGGCAGGCCGTTCTGCTGGTTGATGTTGCGGACAACGCTTCCGTCCAATACGGAGATTCCGTTGCCCATTGTAGCGAACCAAAGACGTTTGCTCCCATCCTCCAAGATGTACTGCACATCCACTATGAGTTGAGAGTCACCGCTCTCTACAAATTTGATAGTGTTTTTCCATAGATAGGCCACACGGTTTCCCTGGCATGCTATCCAAAGCCGATTGTCCGAATCTTCGAAACTGAACTTCACGTTATTGTGTGGAAGGCCATCCAAGGTCGAGTAATGCTTCTGAAGCTGTTCTGCGAACGAAAACTCCAGTAATCCGGCCTTGGAAGAAATGTACATGGCATTTTCTGTTGGCATGATGCTGTTGATGGCATCGGCCAGATTACCTTCATTGTATGCTACCTTTTCAAAATTCTCACTGCCAACTTGCAGCGTGTAAATGCCCGAACTTTTGGTGCCGACCCAGATCTTGCCATACTTGTCCTCGGCAATGGCAGAAACTTGGTTGCCTCCCACGTGGAAGTACTGATAACTGTTTCCATTCTTAGCGTATTCCGATGTACGGAAGATGCCTTTATCGATGCCTAACCAAACGTTGCCTTTGGAATCACGGAACAATTGGGTGATAGACTGTTTGCGCAGCCAATTGTCATCGAAAGGTTGATGGAAGACCTTTTCGTAGATCTGAACGATGCCGCCTCCGAAAGTGGCGATCCAAATGTTGTTCTCGTTGTCTTCAAAAATATCGCGGATCAGATGGTCCTGATCGATCAGTTCCTCAAAACGGGTTTCGATGAAATCATCTTCATCCTTTCCGTAGTATTCGATCCGCATCAATCCTTTTCCGAAAGTGCCGAGCCATATCCTTCCTGCATGGTCGGTGAAGATGGTCTGCACATCATCAATATGCTCTTCATCGTGCAGTTTGAATTCAACCACCCGCTGTTCCGTTGTAAACGGAGAGAAAACCCGATGAAGCCCGGCATCTTCCGTACCGACCCAAAGCACATCTTTGCCCGGTTCGTATTTGAGTGCTGTTATCTTGGTCTCAGGTAGGCCATCGATGTGGTGCAAAACTTGAAAATCGTTCCCGCTTTCGAAGCGTACCAGCCAAAGACCATCATTACTTCCAATAATGAACTCCTTTAGTTTGTAAGGAATTACCGCATTGATGAGCATGTCGCGCTCCGACATGTCGTATCGGCAAGTGTCTGCTCCATCGGTCCAGAAAACGTAACCTGAGCGCGAAAACGCCCATATTCCATCTTTTGCATCCTTAAAAATGTGCTTTATCTGCCCGGTGATTCCGGTCTCATAAACTTCGAGTTCGTTGTTGAACCGACCGATCGTACCGTCAAATCTTCCGAACCAGATCTCATCTTCGGAACGATGCATGGAAGTGACGTAATCCAACCCGACCGAGTCTCCAACGGCATGTATGTTCTGAAAGTTCTTCCCGTCAAAGCGGTCGATGCCACCCTTGGAGGCAATAATGAGATGTCCGGAAGCAGCCTGCGTAATGGCTTCGGTGAAGTTGCTTGATAGACCGTTGGATTCGTCAAAATCGCGCGTAGAGAAGTTCTTCTGCGCCAGCACGGAATGGGCTGCCAGCAGCAAGAAGGACAGTATGGGAACAACCGCCTTTCGAAATTCTCCGCATCTCGATGTAAACGTCAATGTTCTTCAAATACTGGATTGTTCTCAAAACGTTCCTGCTCCCGCCATTTTTCCAACTGGTTGATGGTATACTTGAACCGCTGCACGCCACCAATGGGGATGGTGTAGAAGCGCATGTACTGTCCGTACTGATTCTTGAAACTGAAGCAGACGTTATTGTTGTTCTTGGCCTTTTCTTTGGTTCTAACGAACTGAATGTCGAGTGACGAATTCCGTTCGGTGGGAAGGATCTTGTGGGTGCTGCTCTTCCAATTGGCCTCGTTGCTCATTTCCACCCATTCGCCTTTCTTCTCGTAAGAAACGATCTTGATGATGCCATCATCATCCCAATCGAAATTGAACTGCTGTATGGAGACCACATCATCCATAATGTAAGGGTAGAGGTGGCAGACCGCGTTCTTCTCGTCCGGCATCCTGAAGGTCCACTCATAAGCAAAAGCATTGGCGCCTTCAATGGCGCTGTTGACATTGGGACCGCGACTGAAGAAGTAGTTGTAAAGATTGCCATCGTTCCCTTCTGTGCCTTCTGCCACGATCTTGAAAAGGTAGGCTTTGAACTCCTCCACGTATTCGCCCTCCTTTGGGTCGAGTGGACCGAAACTGTACCAATTGTTATCGTATTTGTCCGATTCTCCGAACGAACGCGAATCCAGCAGTGTTCCGGCCTTGTACTTTCCGGTAGGTTCGGTCTGCTGCGCATCTGGTTCGGTCCAAGCGCCTTTGCCTCCGTAAATACTGAATTTTGTCTTGGTATCTACACCATTGTAAACTTCATCATACTGTCCACCGATGTCCGGATCGAAAACTCTTATGTAGAACGGATCGGTCTCCGAAGCCGGGACAGAGAGGAAAAATACCTGTGAAAAATCATCATCACCATAATTTTTACTCGCCTGTTTCCCAAAGGTCACAAGAAACTTGATGTTGCTATTGGCTGGGGGAACAGGCTGTGAAAAACCATCGGAACAGAAGAACACTGCCAACAGAAAAACAAGCGGTAATCTGGTACGTCTGTGTGTGTAGAGTAAAAGTCTGGTCATTGAGATTTCGATCGTGGCACGATTACGCATTCGGTCAATTATTAGTTACAGAAATTCTGGGATTTGCCCGTTTGCAACTTCCGTACCGTTTTAACAATGATTTGAAGTTTGGAAAAGCAGAGAATCCTAATTTCGAGGTCGGAATGAAGTTGTTGAAACTACTACTTGGTCTGCTGCTCTGTACAGCGCTTATTTACCTCGGAAACACACGCCTCGGTTCGTTGCCACCGATCATGAAATTCGTGGATCCGTATCACGGGTTTTGGCAGAATGCGGTCCTGAAAGACCACCAATCGGTTGATAACTTCACTTTCGGTCAACTCTCCAACGAATCTCACGTGGTGATGGACGACCGAGGTGTGCCACATATTTTCGCCTCCAACAATCACGATCTGTATTTCCTGCAAGGCTACCTCACCGCCAGGGACCGACTTTGGCAGATGGAGTTTCAGACGCACGCTGCCGCAGGTAGAATCTCAGAGATTGTTGGCAAGAAGGCGCTGGCGTTCGATCTGGAACAACGAAGAATTGGCATGGTCTGGGCAGCGGAACGCGCCATGGAGATGATGAAGGAGGATTCGCTCTGCATGGAGGAGTTGACCGCTTATGCAGACGGTATCAACACGTACATCCGTTCGCTTCAGCCAGAGGATTATCCGCTTGAATATAAACTGCTGAATTACGCACCCGAAGAATGGACGGTGCTGAAATCGGCCCTTCTGCTCAAGTACATGGCCAAAATGCTAAATGATACGGAGCGCGACCGTCCGAACACAGAGGCTTTGAAACTGTTGGGTGCAGAAATGTTCTTCAAACTTTTCCCCGATCAACAGTATTTGGATGATCCGATCGTGCCAGGTTTCGAACCAGATACTTCAGGTTTTGCTTCGGAAACGGAGACTGTTGGAATGGCAACGGAATCAGATTGGGAAATGACCAGCATTCAGCCGCATTTTGTGGGAAGCAACAACTGGGCGGTTTCTGGAAACAGGACAGAAACGGGTTCGCCCATTCTGTGCAACGACCCGCACCTGAAACTTTCGCTGCCGTCCATTTGGTATGAGATTCAGTTGCATGCACCAAACATCAATTGCTATGGAGTTTCGCTTCCTGGCTCGCCTGGAATCACCATCGGCTTCAACGACAGCATTGCATGGGGCGTTACCAACGCAGGGCGCGATGTGAAGGATTATTACACCATCCGATTTGATGATGAAAAAACACACACTTATCATATCGGTGATCGTGAGTACACGGCCGAACCGCGCATTGAAACATTGAAGGTGCGGGGACAAGCGGATGTGATTGACACGGTGCTTTACACGGCCTATGGGCCGATTGCTTACACGAACAAGGAAACGGGCGAGAATCTTGCGCTTCGTTGGTTCGCCCACGACCCTTCGGACGAGCTGATGTGTTTTTACGAACTCAATCGCGCCAAGAATTACAACGATTACGAAAAGGCATTATCGCACTACAGTTGTCCTGGGCAGAATTTTGTGTTTGCCGATGCGCATAACGACATCGCCATTTGGCAGCAGGGCAAATTCAAGATAAAACCGAAGAACTACGGTCGTTTTGTGCTTAATGGAAATGAGATGGGGCATCTCAACGAGCGTTTCATCCCGCAGGAACAGAACCCGCACATGCACAATCCTGAGCGTGGATTTGTGAGTTCGGCCAACCAACCCGCCACCGATTCGGAATACCCGTATTACTATTCGGGTGTATATGAGGAGTTCCGAAACCGCACCATCAACCGCTTTTTGCGCAGCGATAGCAGCGTTTCGGTGCAGGATATGATGGATCTGCAGCTTTCCAATTACAACCTGTTGGCAGAGGAAGCATTGCCGCTGATGCTGGCGCTTTTGGATACATCCGAATTTCAATACAAGGAATATGAAACCTTGGCATGGAACGAACTGCAAGGTTGGGACTATCGCAATGACAAAGGATTGATCGCACCGACCGTTTTCGAGATATGGTGGGACGAGTTCAATAATTTGGTTTGGGATGAGTTCAATAGCAAGGATTGGGATCAGGATAAATACTACCGAGATTCTTGGATGGAACTTTCGGAAACGGGCAAGGCGAAAGTGGACATGAGAGACCCGCGTTATGTGTATCCGATGGCTAAAGTGACGCTCGATCTGTTGAAGAACGATCCTGAGAACATCATCTTCGACCATCATTCATCCAACAACAGCCGCGAAGATGCCAAGCAGATGATCCATGATTCATTTTATTGGACGGCAATGAAGTTCGGAGACATCATCAAATACAAGTTCAATCGACCGCATTGGGGGCATTATCAGGGAACGCGCATTCAACACTTGGCGCGTTTGGATGCGTTGAGTTCCAAGAAACTCTTCGTTGGCGGAAATGAGAATGCTCCGAATGCGACCACAAGCACACACGGTCCTTCGTGGCGAATGATCGTTCAGCTCAGCGAGAACGGCCCGACCGCTTATGGTGTCATTCCTGGCGGACAATCTGGAAATCCAGGAAGTCCACTTTACAGATCATCCTTGCAGAAATGGGCAGATGGCGAGTACAATCAATTGCACCTATTGCATAGTGCAGATGAAGTAGAAGAGGGATGGCATACGTTAACCTTTAAACCGACTGCCGAATGAATCTGTTGATCAGGGTGATATTGATCGCTGGACTCAGCGCACTCACGCAGACCTACTTCCCTTGGTGGACGGCCGTGTTGGTGGCGTTGGCGGTTGAAACTGCTCTCGGAAAAGGCGATTCCACCGCATTCTTTTCGGGATTTTATGGCGTTGCCATTCCGTGGATGGCGCTCTCGCTGTTCATAGATGTTAAAAGTGATTCCATCCTTACAATGCAGATTCTCGAGTTGTTTAAATTGCCCACGTTCGGCATTGTGATGGTCATTATCACTGGTTTCCTTGGAGGTTTGGTGGCTGGTGTTGCTTCCATGACCGGAGGCTGGATCAGAGCAGCAATAAGCAAATAGAATGGACAATCCGAAAACAGTATCGTTGGCGTTGGGAAGTGGCGGGGCACGTGGCTTGGCCCACATCGGGGTCATTCAGGTTTTGCAGGAAGAGGGTTTCGAGATTGGCAACATTGCCGGCACATCAATGGGTGCCTGCGTTGGCGGAATTTACTGCGCCAATAAACTCGATAAGTTCACCGATTGGGTACTACAGCTCAATCGAAGAGACACGCTCAGATTGATGGATTTCACCATGTCTACGCAAGGTGTGCTGAAAGGCCAAAAAGTGCTTGAACATCTGAAGTCATTGCTCGGAGAAATTCGCATTGAGGATTTTGATATTCCGTACACGGCCGTAGCTACGGATGTAAAGACCAAGGAGGAAATATGGATGCGGACAGGCGACCTTTACACGGTCATCCGAGCATCTTCGTCCATTCCCACCTTGATGATGCCTTCCAAATTGGGCGACCGTATTCTCATTGATGGCGGTGTGCTCAATCCGCTTCCGCTGGAACCGTTGATGCCGCGTACCACACCGCTTGTGGTGGCAGTAAACATCAACGCGCATGCCGAAGGTCACGTCCGTTATCGCGAGGTAGAGTTGGAAGATGAGCATGAGGATCATTCTGACGAAGAGGCGCGTGATTACACTTCGCGGATGGTGAATACGGTGAAGAGTTGGTTGAACATGTCCAAATCGGAACAGGAACAGCCGGTGGATAAGAATCAGGAGACCACGCTCAACTATCTCGGTATGCTCAATAAGACCTACGATTTCATGCAGGACCGCATGTGCGAGCAGAACATCGAGATATACAAACCCGACATTGTAGTTAGCATTCCGCGTCACGTAGGCAGTACACTCGAATTCTATCGGGGGCAGGAACTGGTGGAAGAAGGCCGAAACGCCTGCAAGAAAGCGCTGGAACAATGGCGTGCTAAAACAGAAGTTGTATGATCACCATCGTAATTGTCATCATTACAGGTTTGGTTTCCGTTCTGGCATTTCAGAACCGTGAAATGATGTCGAAGCTGATGTTCAACGCCTATTTGGTCAAACATGGTGGGGAATGGTATCGCGTCATTACCCACGCGTTCATCCATTCTGGTTGGATGCACTTGGCCGTGAACATGTGGGTGCTTTGGCTCTTCGGGAAGATGAGCGAAAGCTACTTTACAGGCTATCGCGGAACGGTAGGTGCATTTGGTTATGTTGCGCTCTACCTTGGAGGAATTCTGTTCTCAACCCTTCCATCATTTCAAAAGCATCAGGACAATTTCAACTACAATGCCGTTGGTGCGAGTGGCGCGGTGGCGGCTGTTCTGTTCTCTTCCATTTACTTCAATCCTACCATGGATCTATTTCTGATGTTCATTCCTATTCCGATTCCTGCTGTATTGTTCGGTCTCGGTTATTTGGCGTTGGAATGGTACCTCGATAAGAACTCGAACGACAATATTGCACACGATGCCCATTTCTGGGGCGCAGCTTTCGGTTTCTCTTATTCCATATTGATGGTTCCGTCTCAGTTCAAGGTGTTCATATCCATGATCGTTGACCGTTTCTTCGGATGAAAAAAGCCCTGTTTCTTGACCGCGATGGCGTGCTGAACCGGGAACGTGGCGAGTACACGTTTGAGTTGGATGATTTTGAGGTGCTGCCAGATGTGTCCGCAGCGTTGAAAGAGGCGAAAAGGAAGAATTATCTGCTTATTGTTATTTCCAACCAAGGCGGAATCGCGAAAGGAATCTTCTCAAAGGAAAGGGTAGAGGAGTTGCACGGAAAGCTGAGTTCGGAGCTACAGAAAAGTAATATCGATCTGGACGAGATCTATTACTGTCCGCATCATGATGACGTTGGAAAATGCCTGTGCCGTAAACCACAACCATTGATGTTGCAGAAGGCCATTGCCCGATTCAATATCGATGTTTCCCAATCAGTATTTATCGGTGATGGCGAGCGTGACATCTTGGCGGCAGAGGCCGCGGGAGTTCGAGGAATTCGCATTGACGCGAACAGCGGAATTCTTCAACTTTGCCGCGAATTACCATGAGCCGATACCAACTTTTCAACGGCCAGTTTTATCCTGCGGATGAGAAACTTCTCAGCGTTTCCAACCGAGGCTTCCGCTATGGCGATGGATTCTTTGAGTCGATGCGGATGTCCAATGGTTCCGTCCCATTGATAAAAGGACATTGGCAACGCTTATTGCGGGCAACGGATTTCCTTCAAATTAGAATTCCTCAAAATCTGAATGAGAAGACCTTCGGGCAATATGCTTCGGAGCTTTGCAAACAGAATAGCTTGGAGAATGCGCGATTGAGGTTTCACGGCTTTCGCTTGGGTGAAGGCAGATACGCACCTGAAGAGAGCCTTTTAGGCTGGTCATTGGTCTGCGAACCAGCGGAGTTCCCTGAATACAGATTGAACAGGAACGGGCTTCATGTGGAGGTATGCACCACGCACAGCATCAATCCAGCGCCACAGAGTTCGTTCAAATCGAGCAACTCATTGCCTTATGTCATGGGCGGTGTTTTTGTTCAGAAGAATGGCTTGGATGATTGCTTCCTTCTCGATGCGAACGGTTATTTGGCCGAAGCCACAGGTTCCAACATTTTCCTATTGAAAGGAAATGAGCTGATCACGCCAGATCTGAGGAATGGTGGCGTTCCAGGCGTTATGCGTTCGGTGGTTATTTCGCAGGCAAAGCAATTGGGATTAAAAGTGACCGAGCGTTTGGTGGAAGTAAAGGAATTGAACGATGCGGACGAGTGTTTTCTCACAAACGCAGCTCGAGGACCGCAATGGGTTGCTGCCGTTGGCAAGAAACGCTACTTCAAACGATTTGCCTCAAAACTCACGGATGAGATAAATAGGACCTACAGGTTGATCTGATCAATTCAGCCGCGGGTCTTCGGGCAGATTGACCATGTAAGAATAAGGCTGCCCCATCTTGCTCAGAATATCGGACCACAGACTTTCAGGCTTTGTGGTGAAGAGCAATTTGGGAGTGGCACGACCTATTATCCAACTCTTACTTTCCATTTCACTCTTCAACTGGCCCTCTGCCCAACCAGCATAGCCCACAAACAATCGGATATCCTTGGGTTTCAGTTCGCCAGATTTCATAAGCTGTTTCACGGTTTCGAAATCTCCGCCCCAAAAAACACCATCCATCACTTCGGTAGAATTTGGAATACGGTCACCGAACCGATGCAAATAATGCAGTGTTTCCTTCTGAACAGGACCGCCCAGCGCCAACTTAGAATCGAAGACAGGCGCATTCTCAATAGCCTCATTCAGATACATCGGAATCGGCTTATTCAAGATCAATCCGAAAGAGCCGTTCTCACTATGCTCTGTCAACAGTATCACCGATCGTTTGAAATATGGATCTTGCATAAAAGGTTCAGCAATAAGCAATCTTCCGCTCCTTGCTTTCAACCTTTGTTCTGGCACGTTGAATATGTCGGTAACGTTCATGATACACTAATAACGCAATTTTTCTGCCAGTTGTTGGATGCATGTCAAATTGTCTTTTACACAGTTCATCCACAGTCTTTTAAAATGAAAAGCCCGACCTGTATGGTCGGGCTCTTAGAATTCGTACAGAGATGCTCCTATTTGGAATCTGCAGTTTTCTTACTTGCCGCTTTCTTCGTAGTTGTGGCCTTTTTTGCGGTTGTTTTTTTGGCTGCCGTCTTTTTAGCTACAGGTTTCTTGGTCACCTTTTCTTCTGCGGCTTCTTCAACGTTTGCTTTCGCCTTTGGTTTGGCTGCTGCTTTTTTCTTTGGAGGAATGACCACCGAAACAGCAGTTTTGCGCTTGCGTCTGACTCCGTACGAGCCTCTGGCAATTTTCCCCCTACGTGATTTGATATCTCCTTTTCCCATGATCTGTTTGATTTTTGGTTCGAGTTCGGACAAACTTAGTAAAATAGATTTTTTGGGTTTGGAACATGGCGACAGAGACAAAAAAAGCCCCATCGGACAATTCCGATGGGGCTTGAAAAAATTGGAAAAGCCTCCTATTTCGTAAGAATCAGTCTTTCCGAAACATTCAACTTTTCACTTCGCACCATTAGCGTGTAAACGCCAGATGCAAGATTATCTGTTGAGATGGTGTTGGTTCCTGCCATCTGCCCTTTGCTCTGTTCGGCCCAAACCGTTTGTCCTACAGAATTCACCAATGTAAACGTGATGTCCTGTGAAGATGCAGCCTTGAATCTGTAGGTGAAGTTTCCGTTAGATGGGTTCGGATAAACTTTGAAATCGAACTGTTCATCTTCTTTTACACCCACAGTAAGCGATGTGCAACCTTCTACATCAATATCATCCAAGAAAAGGAGGAATTGATCCAATGCATTGTGGTGGAACGCGAAATACAAACTCTGGTAGGCGTATGTTCCTGAAGGTAACTGAACCGATTGCTGCGTCCAAACGGTATCGCCATCTGTGGAAGCATCATTGTCAGCAACACTGAACAGTGCAGTTGCACCGCTGAAATCAGCTACTGCAGTACCTGAAGTTCCCACAAGAACCTCATAGCCGTCTCTGTAGCTGTTATCGCCCATCATGTGTTTCCAGCTCAATTGGCCGTCTCCATCAAGCATGGTTACAGGGCCAAAGGTCAACCAGTTGTCCGCAGCTACTGTAGTATTGGCGTGCCAAGAAGTAGAACCTACGAACCAGTTGGTGTCGCCAGGAGCCACAACTTCGTAGAAACCTGCCATCCAATTTGAAGTGTAACCGGCATTGGCAAGATTGGTGGCAACGGCCTGTTGGTCGTTGTCAATCGCTTGGAAATCGAAGTTTGGAAGATCCGTACTGTTTACACTGAAATTCTCACCGTCATAGGAGGCAAGAGTGCCACACGTGGTGGTTGGGTTTGACCCACCTCCAACACAGAAATTATGCGTGGCCGAGGCACCGAAATTCCCATTGCTGGCCGTCATTTGCACAAGTGTGGCGTTGCTTCCATCAACAATGGTGTAATCACCATCAACGTTACATGAAGACGGGTAAAGTGTTCCGTTGATGCCATCACTGTTGGCATCGTAAATTGTAAAGTCATAACAGCCCTGAGCAAGGCAGAAAGCTTCTGTTATTGTTCCAGATCCACCAGGTAGATTGTCGGTGTAAGGCCCACCAGACTCTACAACAGTATTTGAGGAGTTTCTGATCTCCCATGTGGTCTCCGATCCCCAACAGTCCAAAGTAAGTGTCAGTGTAACTCCACTACCTCCGGTGGAAACTGTAAAGCTTCCAGAGCTTTGGTCGTTGCCCGTGTCCTGATCGGTGTTGCTTCCATTCAATGTTCCAGAAACAGTTTTCGCTGTGAACGTATGACCACCGGAAGATGTAGTAAGTGAGTTCAACGTTACTGTAGTAGTACTGCCCGAACTCAGACTTCCGCTCCAATTGTAGGTAGATGGTCCATTCGAGTCAATGTAATACTGAATTTGAACAGATGTAAGCGTGGTGGTTCCATAGTTGTTCAGCGTTACAACCGGGGAGAACGTAGTTTCACAGATTGTTCCAGTAGGAGTAGAAATAGCGGAGATTCCTGCATCGTAATCGTTGGAACTTGTTGCACCGCAGTTATTTGTGGTGGTCAACGCATTACGAACTCCTGCGCAGGTTGCCCGTACAACATCCGTTTGATCATATGTAAACATGTTCTGACAGGATTCTTCGGTGTAATCCATGTAGTTTTCTACAAGTGAGTTGTTGCACGCGGGGGAGTTGCAGTATGAACCCTGAACTGTAGGAGGGGTGTCACATATGTAATCACCTTGAGTGTTGCAGTTCGTTTCAGAGTTGCAAGTATTAGTGTTCTCAAATGGATGGTAAAGCCCAAGGAAGTGACCGACTTCGTGAGTTAGTGTCCTCCCGGTCAAAGCAGCCCAGTTGCAAAGTCGGTAACCATGACTTTGGTTCGGGTCATTTCCTGTGCAGATATTAAGAATGACCACACCGTCAAGTGATGAGTTTTGCGTGACAGGATTTGTTGGCAGATACGCATACCCGGCAGTTCCTCCACCCCAGTTGTTAGGATTGGAAATATCTGCACCGTTTCCATCAATCTCAGAAACAACCCAAACATTCAAATAATAGCGGTTGTCCCAACGGCTAAGATTCTTCACAGACTGCTCGTTTGAACTTGTGATACCATTTGAGGAATATCCGCTTACCGATGTTCCATTGACGCGGTTGATACCTGAGTGCGGGTTTCCGTTAGGGTCTACACCTGCAAGACAAAACTGGATCTCAAGGTCAGGACCAGCACCTTGAGCAATTCCGCCATCGGCACTCGTTCTTCGGTAATCACGGTTCAAGGCGTCAACAGCACTTTGGATCTGTGCATCGGAAATATTCGTTCCAGAACCTACTGACTCTCCTTTGTGAATGACGTGAAACACGACCGGAATGGTGTAAACGGTAGCCGCAGTTCTCACACCTGATTCCAATTCAGCCATTATTCTTCTGGTTTCCATTCTGGCATCCTCAACACCTTGTCTGTATAGCGGGTCAGCTGCCATCAGCGCTTCCATTCTGCTTTTCTGTTGGCATTTTTCGCCTAAAGGTTGATTGGAACCGGCAGCGGAAGAAGTGCTCGGCCTAACGGGAATTGAACTCGCATTGATGTTGACCTTGCGCAGATTGTTCATCCCATTCTGTCCGAACGAAACGGCAGGAATGGTCAACACTACAAGTAGGAATAAGTAGATTTTTCTTGTCATTTGATGAGTGGTTTGAAATCGAGACAAACAAACAAAAAAAACTATTTGAACGAGGTCGTTCGGCTGTCACCGTTTAAACTTTTTGTCAGTTTGGTACCATTTGATACATAATTGAACACCTGTACTTTGCCAACAGCATGACGATCGGTCAAATGTTTAAAACTCAGTTCATAAGCTGTTCATAAGCTGTTTACAGAGCGGTTCATTCTTTGTTTAAAAAACTGAGCTGAAAATTTTGGCTGCAAAGGTATTGCTGACATACCTTTGGTTCTACCAAGTGAGAGATAAAGGGCTGGTTGATAGACCACTTTCCGAGAAACTCTACGGAGATTCAGAAGAAAGACACTCGGAAACCTTGAAGCCTTAGGGTTAGAGAGGTGAGGCAGAACTGAAAGAAGCGGAACTTCGGTAAAGCAGAAGTCGGGAAAGCCAACGGAGTAAGCAGCTTGCTGCCGAAAAGGAAGGGGAAGCCGTAATAACAGCAGCTTGGCGCTGGTTTCAGACCACGGTCTGAATTCGAAGCGAGGCGGAGATTGATCGACAGATCGGTCTCCGCTTTTGTTTTATCCGATCAGCTGTGCCGACTCATGGCCGATGCTGGTTCCAATGGCAACACCCATTCCACCCAGCCTTACGGAACAACTCACATTATCAGACAGGCTTCGGACGATAGTCTTTTTGGAGGTTCCAACTCCCATGATACCTGCCCAGCGGTGGTCTACTTCAAATTCCGTTTCGGGAAGAATGATCTCCCGCAACTTCTTTTCAAGGTCGGTTTGAATCAGTTCGGTCAGGCCGATTTCAGAAGTGGTTTCCTCGTCAAAACTCAACTGGCGGCCACCTCCAAAAAGCAAACGGTCGCCCACGTTTCTGAAATAGTAGAAACCTTCATTCATGTGAAAGGTTCCTTTGATCTTGAGGTTTGCGATGGGCTCGGTTATCAGTACCTGTGCTCTGGCAGGTTTCACATCCAGTTGGGGAAGCAACTTTGTGGCAAACCCATTTGTGGCGATATGAAGTTGTCTACAACTGATGATCCACCCATTTTGGAATTTGACCTCCACGGAGTGCCGATTATCCTGAAATTCTTCTACTTCCAGCGAGTTGAGAATGATGACGCCCGCAGCCTGTGCCAGATCAACAAGCGAACGCATCATTTTTCCCGTATCGATGGCACCTTCGTGCTGGTTTAGAATAAGATGTTCCACACTATGAAATCCGAATCGCTTGCTGTTATTCTCAACGGAATACGTGTTTCGAAGCCCTGTCGATTCCCAAATGCGTTGGTTGAGATAATTCAACTTCTCATTGCTTTCTTCAAATAGCTCGAGATCCGACTGCAAGAAGAGCTCATATCCACCGCACATTTCCAATCCTATGGCTTCATCTCCCAACAGATTCCGCAATGCATTCAGGCCATTTACGCGTTTGGTAACGGTTGCAAACACCTCTTCTTCGGTGGATGTTTTCAGATCTGCGAGCAGTTCGCTCGGGCTACCGAAACAGGCAAACCCCGCATTTTTCGTGCTTGCGCCTGATGGAAGGATGCCTCTTTCGGCAATGACCACCTTATGTTTCGGGTGCTTTTTTCTGTAATAAATGGCGGTCGTGAGACCTACAATGCCGCTTCCCACGATCAACAGGTCAACATCACGCAGATACTGATCGATCTCCCAGAAGCTTAATGCAGGCGAATGGTGATATTTGCTCATTGTCGAAATAGCTTGGTTTAAGTTCGTGAAAGTGAAACAAAAACCAAATTTGCGTGTAATAACAAATCGATGCGCAAATTTGTGCTAAGATGGCGTTGAGTAGATTGATGACACGGATTTTTACGTTTCTGCTTCTGGTTGTGTTCGTTTCGGTGACATCGGTATCGATGGCGCAGGACCGCGGTCTGGATATTTCAGGTTCCGTAAAGGAAGGCTGGAAAGGATTGGATGGAGCAAAACTCACGCTTTATAAGAACGGAAAGGTAGATCAGACACTGACCACAGAATCCAACGGTAAGTTCAACTTTTTCTTCCAGCCTGATGCCACATACATGCTGGATGTGAGCAAACCAGGTTATGTTGCCAAGAAGATCGAGTTCAACACGGCTGTGCCCGCAGATGCTTCCATGGTGTGGGATTTCGATTTTATCGTAGAGCTTTTTCAGGATCAATCTGGGCTGAACAAGGCCATATTCTCCAATCCAGTGGCCAAGGTGCATTACAACGAGCGCCACAATGAGTTCGATTACGACCTCGATTATTCCATGGAATTCCAGAAGCAGGAAGAGAAGGTTTTCGAGGAATTGGAGAAATTGAACGAGGACAAGTTCAAGGAAGAGGAAAGATTGCGCAAGGAGGCCGAGCAGTTGGCCAAGGAACAGGCCAAGCAGGCCGAAGCAGCGGCAAAAGCTCAGGCCAAGGAAGAAGCAGAGCGTTTGGCGGCTGAGAAAAAAGCGAAGGAGGAAGAAGAAAAGCGTCTGAAAGCAGAGGTTGAAGCAGCTGCGAAAGCCGAAGCGGAACGGTTGGCCGAGGAGGAACGCAAACGCAAAGAGGCTGAAGCGGAGGCCAAACGGCTGGCGGAAGAACAGAAAGCCAAAGAGGCAGCGGAGCTCAAGACCAAGGAGGACAACTATGCTTCCATTCTGAAAGAGGCAGACCAACTTCTTGCTAAGGAAGAGTACGAGCAAGCGAAGGCCAAACTGGAAGAAGCCTCAAGAATTTTCCCCGATAGAAAGGATGCGGCTTCTAAGGTGGCTCAGGCAGAAAAGGGAATGGCCAAGGTGAAAGCCGAGCAGGAAGAACGTGCCAAGAAAGAAAAGCAGTTCAATGATCTGATGGCGCAGGCAGCCGATCTGACGGCAAAGGAAAAATACGAGGCCGCCATCAACATCTATGAGACCGCTGCGGATGTGAATCCCAATTCGGATGAACCTGTTGCCAAACTCAAGGAGCTGAAAGAGACCATCGCAGCAATTGCCAAGCAGGAACAGGAGAAACTCAAACTCAAGCAGCAGTTCGATCAATTGATCGCAGATGCACAAAAGGCTGAATCTGCCGAAAAATATGAAGAGGCACGCGGGCTGTACCAAGATGCAGGTGATGTGATTCCTGATGCCGATCTGCCCAAGGAACGCATCAAAGCCATTGATGCAATTCTTGCAGAGATGGCCAAAAAGCAGAAGGAAGAACAGGAGCGTAAACTCAGAATTGCGGCTTTGCTACTGGACGGAGACAAGTTGCTCACGGCTGGAGAACTCCAACAAGCGCAAGGAAAGTATCAAGATGCGCTGGCTTTGGATCCCGAATACAAGGAGACCAAAGACCGTATTCAAGCAGTCCGTGCACGAATTGAGGAAGAGCAGAAAAAGGCGCAGCAGTTAGCTGCCAAGCAAGAGGAATTCACCAAACTTATTGCAGAGGGCGGTTCGTTGCAATCGGCTTCCAAGTTCACCGAGGCCAAGGTCAAATATGAAGCCGCTTCCAAACTTGGGGTTGATGATGCCAGTGCAAAAGCGCATTTGGCGGAGGTTGAAAGCCTCATCGCGAAAGCAGAGCAGGAGCAGCGGGCAAAAGAGAAATTGGCCAAGGAAGTGGCCGATCTGGTTAATGATGGCGTTCAACTCGTCCAGAAAAGCAAGCTCAGCGAAGCACGACAGAAAGCAAATGATGCTTTGGCGTTGATGCCAGAAAGCAAAGAGGCGAAAGGACTTGTAGAGCAGATAGACCGACTGGAGCAGGAACAGGCTGCAAAGCAAGCGGAGGAAGAAAAACGAAAGGCAGAGGAGCTTGCCAAACAGCAGGAACAGTTCAACGCTTTGATGAGCGAAGGAGCTACGCTTCAATCAGCTTCAAAATTCGATGAGGCCAGAGCAAAATATGAGGCAGCCTCTAAAGCGGGTGTTGATGATGCTGCGGCCAAGGCCAAGATGGCAGAGGTTGATGGTTTGATCGCCAAGGCGGAAGAGGAAAAACGCGCACAGGAAAAACTGGACAAGCAGGTAGCTACCCTTGTTCAATCGGGCTCAGATCTCTTTGAAAAAGGAAAATTCGATCAGGCCCGCGAAAAGCTGAACGAAGCAGTTTCGTTGAAACCAGAAGGTGACGAAGCGAAAGCATTGATTGCGAAGATCGATCAGAAGGAACAGGAACTGGCAGCAGCTAAGGCCGAGGCCGAAAAGCGCGCGGCAGAAGAACAGGCACGCTTGGAAGAGGAAAAACGACTTCAGGCCGAAGCGGAAGCAGCCGCCAAAGCAGAGGCAGAACGGCTGGCCGAGGAGCAGCGTCTGAAAGAAGAAGCTGAGAAGGAAGAGAAACGCGTTGCGGATCTAAAGGCCAAGGAAGAAGCAGAGCGTCAGGCAGCCGAGGAGAAGGCCCGCAAGGAAGAGGAGAAGCGACAGAAAGCGGAAGCGGAAGCAGCAGCGAAGGCCGAGGCTGAAAAACGTGCAGTAGAAGAACAGGCACGCCTGGAAGAGGAAAAACGACTTCAGGCCGAAGCGGAAGCAGCCGCCAAAGCAGAGGCAGAACGGCTGGCCGAGGAGCAGCGTCTGAAAGAAGAGGCAGAGAAGGAAGCGAAACGCGTTGCGGATCTAAAGGCCAAGGAAGAAGCAGAGCGTCAGGCAGCCGAGGAGAAGGCCCGCAAGGAAGAGGAGAAGCGACAGAAAGCGGAAGCGGAGGTAGCCGCCAAGGCCGAGGCTGAAAAACGTGCGGCAGAGGAACAGGCACGCCTGGAAGAAGAAAAACGACTTCAGGCCGAAGCGGAAGCAGCCGCCAAAGCGGAGGCAGAACGGCTGGCCGAGGAGCAGCGTCTGAAAGAAGAAGCTGAGAAGGAAGCGAAACGTGTTGCGGAGCAGAAAGCCAAGGAAGAAGCAGAGCGTCTGGCTGCCGAGGAAAAAGCCCGTAAGGAAGAGGAGAAGCGACAGAAAGCGGAAGCGGAAGCAGCAGCCAAGGCCGAGGCCGAAAAACGTGCGTTAGAAGAACAGGCACGCCTGGAAGAAGAAAAACGTCAGCAAGAAGCAGCAGAACTGGCCGCAAAAGCCGAAGCTGAAAAACGGATAGCTGAAGAAAAGGCCAAGTTAGAAGAGGAAAAACGACTTCGCGAAGAACAGCAGGCTGCTGCCAAAGCAGAGGTGGAACAAAAGGCCCAAGAGAATAAGTTGGCTGAACAGAAGGCCAAGGAGGAAGCAGAACGTTTAGCGGCCGAGGAGAAGGCCCGAAAAGCAGAAGAGAAGCGATTGAAAGCGGAGGCAGAGGCCGCAGCTAAGGTCGAAGCTGAGAAACTCGCGGCCGAAGAAAAGGCGCGTCAAGAACAGGAGAAGAAACTACGTGAAGAGGCAGAAGCTGCAGCCAAAGCGGAGGAAGCACGCAAAGCCGCTGAAGAAATGGCCGAACTGGAAGCGCAACAGCGTTTGAAGGAGGAGCAGGAACGAAAGGCCGCGGAGGAGGCCCAGAAACAGGCCGAATTGGCGAAGACCAAAGCCGAGGAGGAAAAACGTATGGCGGAAGAGCAAAAGCGTCTTCAGGAGGAGGCCAGAAGAAAGCAGCAGGAAGATGCTGAGCGACTGGCGAAAGAAGCGGAAGAAAGAAGACTGGCAGAGGTTCGTGAGCAGGAGCAGGAAAGACGCGAACTCTTAGCTGAGCAAGAGGCATTGGCTGCTGAGGCAAGGAGAAAGGCTGAGGAAGAAGCCCGCCAAAAAGCGGAAGAGCAACGCAAGGCAGAGGAAGCTCGGTTGGCCGAGTTGGAGCGTCAACGTCAGCAAGAAGCTGCGGAACTTGCCGCCAAGCGCGAAGCCGAGGCCGAGCGGTTGCGTCAGCAGCAGGAGATGGAAGAGATCGCCCGTCAGCAGGCTGCCGAAAGGAAATGTAAGCAGTTGCAGGCTGAGCAAGATTCCATAGCGCAAGCGGATGAGGAACGAATGGAGGCCGAGGCATCAGCCATCTTGGAAAAAGAAATGACCGAGCGCGAAACGCGGATGAGAGCGGAGGTTGAGGCGAAATTGAAAAAAGAGTTCCAAACGGAATTTGAAAAAGAGCAGAAGGAAAAGCAGTTGGCCGATCAACAGGAAGCTGCGGCAGAGGCACAATTTGAGCGTGAGCAGGAACTGAAAGAACGCAGAAAGGAGCAGGAGCGTGCACAGAAAGTGGCTATGATGGAAGCGCGCAAGCGGCAGGAACTTGAGGCTTGGGAACGCAGAGAAGAGGAACTTTCAAAGCAGCAAGAAGCGCGGGAACTGGCCGAAGAGGCGCGCAAGAAAAAATCTGAACAGGAACGATTGGAGCATGAGGCTGAAATGGCACGTGCAGAGGAAGTGGCCCGTATTGCTGCCGAAAAGAATGCCGAACGTGCCGCAGAACTTGAGGCCAGAAGGTTGCGCGAAGAAGAGGAGAATGAGCGTAAAAAGGCACTTGCCGAAGAATGGAAACAGCTTCGGGAGCAGGCAGAAGAAGAGCGGAAACTGGAGCAGCAGCGCTTGGATCAAGAGAAGATCGAGCGTGCGCAGAAGTTGAAAGCGGAACAGGAAAAGGCAGAGGAGCAGGAACGCATCCGCAACGCAGAAGAAATGGCGGAAGCAGGTCGCATTGCGCAGGATAAGAAGGAACTCGAACGTAAACTGCGCGAAGAGCAAGAGCAGAAGCGAAAGGAAGAGATCGCTCTCAAAGAAGAGAACTATCGCAACAAGATGGAGTTCGAGAAGAAGGCAAAGGAGCTTGCCGCGAGTTCAGCTGAGTCAAACCGTGCCGAATACGAAGAGAAGGTCCGCGCAAGGCTGAAGGCTGAATACGAGGAGAAACGAAAGGCACTCGAAGCCATCGAGGAGCAGAAGAAAGCCGCGTCAGCTTCGATGGAGGAGAAGCCAACGCAGTATCAGATGGATCTTGCAGCATCATATCCAATGGGCGTGACCGAAGAATCTGAAGTGAAGGAGAACCGCGAGATCAAGCATGTCATCGTCAAACGCAAAGAAGGCGTTGCTGACCGTTACACGCGTGTGAAATGGAATTGGGGCGGTGTGTACTACTTCAAGAACGACAAGAGCACGTCCAAAGACATCTACGACCTTGGCATACAATGGTGATCATCGCGTCATGATTTTTCGGGTCAACTGTTCCTCTCCAGACGAAATGCGCACCAGGTAAATGCTTGTTGCAACTGGCAGATCAACGACCGTAGTGCTGCTTCCAGCAAGCGATTTCGAACAGATCGATCTTCCCGCATAGTCTACAACGGTGAGTTGTAGATCATCATTCAGCACATTCCTTATCTCAATCCAATTTCCTGTTTGAAGAATCTGAATTTCTTGGAGTCGGCTGGTTTCCGCTACTCCCAAATGCGTGGTGGAAACTTGAAGATACGAGGTGTCCGAACCACAGTCAGAGTAAGCAACATGCATCACCTCGTAAGTGACATCATCATTCGGGTATTCGTGAGTGGGATTTTCTTGGGTTGAGGTGCTTCCATCACCGAAATCCCAGAAATGGTCGGTCGCATTTTCGTTCAGACCATAAAAATCGAATGTAAATGAACCGACCATCGTATCGGTGGCATTGGAAACCACATCCTGATGGCCGATATACCAGTTGCTCAAACTGTCCAGCACCACATCTTGCGCAAGCTGTTGCAAGGTTTCGGCATCGGTTTGCCCAATACTGGAATAGTATGGAATGCCAACAGGCGATTCGCGGAAAATGGTAGCGTAGAAAATGCACGCATTCAAGTAAGTGCCCCACGCACTCGGATGGCTGCCATCGTTTGAATAAAGTCCGTTCCAGAATGTACTGTTCGTGAGTTTCATCTGCTGCCAAGCGGCACCGCACGGAGCAACAGTGGCATCGTTGTCGGAACCCATTTGAAGGTAGCTTTGGCGAAGACGCGCATTCATGCCTTCGAACGTGCAAAGCGGTGGGTAATTCGCACAGTTCGACTGGTCGCCATCGCGTCTTCCCCAGGTCATGAAAAAGACAGGTTCCGTGCATGCGTAATTCGATTTGATCGAATCGACCAGAACCTGTGCAAACGGAAAACAATCGCTGGCCACCTGCGATGGCGGGAACGATGGAATCTGACTTTGTTCCTGAAGCACCACGTAATCCCAATTGCGGCTGGCAATCTTACTCAGCGAGGTGGCGTTGGTCGAATGCTGGTTAAAGGTGTAGCCTCCAGGCGTGTTCTGATCGTGGTAGATGGTGTCGCCTCCCGCCAGAGCCAAGTTGTAAAGCGTTCCTGGCAGGTCGGACGTGTACGTGTAGCTGTTTCCGAGAAATAAAATGGATGTCTGCTGCGCGAATGAGTTCAGCGAAGCAAAAACGAGCAAAAGCGTTAAGGATTTTTTCATGGTAAGAGTGGTTGATTACAAGCCAAGACGACAGCCGTCAGAAATGGAGGCGTGCCTTGGGCGTGATGGAAAGCCCATCAAAGGCATTTTCCAAGAATTTGAAATAACCGACAATGCTGATCATGGCCGCGTTGTCGGTGCAATATTCAAACTTGGGAACATGCGACCGAATGCCATATTTCTCCGCCAGCCCATCGAACCGTGACCTCAGTTCGCTATTGGCCGAAACACCTCCCGCAAGCGCAATATCTTTCACATCATAATGGATAAGCGCATCCTCCATTTTCGAGAGCAGATAGGAGATGATGTGATGCTGATATGAGGCGCAGATGTCGTTCAGATTCTCATCAATGAACTTTTCATTCTGCCTCATTTCTGCTTGAAGTTGATACAGAAATGATGTTTTGATACCGCTGAAGCTGAAATCGAAACCGTCTGTTTTCGGAATCGCATAGCTGAATTTGGAAGCATCGCCTGTTTTGGCCAATCGATCAATAACGGGGCCGCCAGGATAACCGAGGTTCAGGATCTTGGCAGCTTTGTCAAACGCTTCGCCAGCCGCATCGTCAATGGTTTTGCCCACAACGGTCATTTTCAGAGGAGCTTCTATCAGCACGATCTGTGTGTGGCCGCCACTCACCGTCAGGCACAGAAATGGGAATTCGGGCATCGGCTTGCCTTCATCAATGAAGTGCGCCAGAATGTGTGCTTTCATGTGATCCACACCGATAAGCGGAATGCCCAACGCCAACGAAAGCGTCTTTGCAAACGACCCGCCCACGAGCAGACTTCCCATCAGGCCGGGACCTTCGGTGAAAGCGATGGCATCCAATTCTTCCTTGCCAACGCCTGCGGTTTTCAGCGCATGTTGCACCACGGGCACAATATTCTTCTGATGTTCGCGTGATGCCAGTTCAGGAACCACGCCACCATATTGCTCATGCACAGCCTGATTTGCCACTACATTTGCCAGCACGCGATTGCCTTGCAGAATGGCCGCAGAAGTGTCATCGCAAGAAGACTCAATGGCCAAAATGAGCGGTGAACTTAGCGCGGCATTGTTATTGGTTACCTTTGAGGTCACAGTTTTCGCAGGTCGATGATTTTCAAAAGTATCAAAAAGGCATTCGCTTGGGTGACGTTTCTGACGTTGCTTCTGGTGCTGCTCATCGGTGGCGGATATGTGGCACTTCGGAGTCCGCGCGTGCAGACGCGCATCACCCAGTACATTGCTGGTTATCTTTCTGATGAGCTGAAAACCACCGTGAAAGTGGAAGGTGTTGATATCGGTTTCTTTAACAGATTGATCTTGGAAGGGCTGTATGTGGAAGACCTGAAAGGCGACACGCTTGCTTATCTGAAAGACCTTCAACTTGGGTTGAAATACCTGAGTTTGGACAAGGCACAATTGCAGTTTACTAAGGTTCGGATTGATGATCTGAAGTTTCATCTGCACAAGTATGAAGGGGATGAGAAGCTCAATCTTCAGTTCCTGATCGATTATTTCGCTGGACCGAAAGACACCACCAAAGTGGCCAAGGCGTGGGACATCCGCTCAGATGCATTGGAACTGAGAAATGCCTCGTTCCAACTTCGGAACCATTATTCGGAAAAGACACCGATAGGTATCGATTACAAGGATCTGGATGTGCGCAGGATCAATCTGTTGATAAACGGAATTCGCATGGATGCGGATACAATCTATGGCAATGTGGATCAATTGAACTGCTACGAGAACCGTGGGTTTTACCTGAAGAATTTCCAAGGAAAGGCCAAGGTGAGTCCAGCGGAGCTGAAAGTGGATGACCTTGCCATTGAAACGGCCACCAGCAATCTGAAACTCGACCTGCATTACACGTACCATTCGTGGTCGGATTACATTTCGTTTGTCGATAGCGTGAACATGGGTTACGATTTTCAGGAATCGGTGATCGATTTTGATGACATCGCTTTTTTCGCGCCTGCGCTGAACGGATTGAAAGAGAAATTGCGCATTTCGGGTCACGTGGATGGACCTGTTTCTTCCATGAACGCGCGCGACCTGAAGATCGCCTACGGAAAGGTCACTTCTCTGGAAGGAGACATTGACATAGATGGGCTTCCGAACATCAATGAGACCTTCCTGCATCTCAATCTCAAGCAGTTCACCACGCGCTATTCCGATCTGGTGGCCATTCCACTGCCACCGTTCAATTCTGGTAAGCGGCTTTCGGTTCCTGAGAATCTTTCCAATCTCGGAAAACTGCGGTTCCAAGGATCCTTTACGGGTTTCGTCAACGATTTTGTGGCTTACGGAAAGCTGAAGACAGACATCGGTCAATTGCAAACAGATATCAGCCTGAAGCAAGGGGAAACTCCTCAGGACTTTGCTTACGAAGGTGAGTTGCGTTCCATCGATTTTGACCTTGGGAAATTCTTTGAGACCGACAAATTGGGCCGTGTAACGCTGAATGCCAAGGTGAATGGAAAAGGACTGAACAAAGAGGACATCAACGCAAACTTGGAAGGCCACATTGCCTCGGCCGAACTGGTGAGTTATGACTACAGGAACATTGAGGTGAACGGCACGTTTGCCAAGAGCAAGTTCGATGGGTTTCTGGCCATCACCGAGCAGAATATCGACCTCGATTTCACGGGAAGTTTCGACCTCAGTCAGAAATTGCCGCAGTTCAACTTCCATTCGGATGTGCGCCACGCCAACCTTTACGAGCTCAATTTTCTGCGCAAGCGCGAAGGAGCGACCGTTAGCGGTGTGCTGGATGTGAATTTTACTGGCGATGACATCGACAACATTCTCGGTCGCATTGACATTGACAGTGCCAAGTACCAGCAGGAAGGAGATGAACTTTATACGGTCGATGCCTTTTCGTTGGAAGTGACCGAAGAGGAAGGCAATTCAAAGCGATTGCGGCTACGTTCAGAGATGATCGATGCGGATTTCAACGGCAAATTCACCTTCAAGAACATTCCGAAGGCGGTGAACAATATGTTGAAGAAACACCTGCCGAGCTATGCGGCAGATTTTGAGACATTGAAGGAGAATGAAGGACTGGAGTTCAATTTCGATATCGCACTCAAGAATACCGAACTGCTCAGTTATTTCTTCGCAAAAGACCTGATGGTGAGCGACAGCTCCAGTTTTGTGGGCAATTATTCTTCGAGCAAGAATGAGGTCTATCTGAGCGGGAAATTGCATGAAGTGCGGTTCAAGAATGTGGTGTTGGATGATGTGGACATTCAGGCGGAAAACCCTGGGAAGGAATTCGAGCTGGGGCTTTCGGCAAGTAAGGTCAACCTTACAGACAGCATGTTTCTGGCGGCCTTTCAAATTCGTTCGTTCACGTTTGATGACAGTCTGGGCGTGGTGCTTACTTGGAACAACAAGACCAAGATCGAGAACCGTGGTTTCATTCAAGGTGTGGCATCGTTCCCAAAGAACGAGGTGGTCAGTTTCCACTTGGAGGAATCGCGGGTGAATATTGCCGATATGCGTTGGATGGTGGCGGAGAACAACCTTCTGCGTATCGATACCACGGCTTTCGAATTCTCGGATTTCCGCTTCTTCAATCGGGCACAGAGCATCGGGCTCAATGGTATCATCTCCAAGGATCCCCAATCGAAATTGAACGTGAAATTGGACAATTTCGACCTGAAGAACTTCAATCTTCTGACGCAAGGCGGAGGCATTACGCTGGATGGAAACATCTCAGGTTCGGCCCAACTTTCTGGTCTCTACGACAAACTGTTCCTCACTAACCAATTGAAAGTGGATTCGCTGGTGCTGAACGATGTGCTTATCGGTGATGGTGAACTGAACAATTCGTGGATCCCTTCCACGCGGAGCATACAGGTGTTCGGCATGTTCAAACGGGCAGATATGACCTCGCTGAGTGTGGTGGGCGAGTTTCTGCCAGGTGCCGACCGCAAGCAGAATTTCAACCTGCGCGCCACGGTGGAAGAGCTGCCTTTGAGTGTTTTCGACCCGTACATTCAAACGGTGCTAAGCGATGTGGTAGGAACCGCCAAGGCGAACCTGACGCTGAAAGGAACCACGAAAGCTCCTGAACTGGAAGGAACGGTGATATTGAATGAGGCCAATCTGCTGTTCACGTATCTGAATACGCATTTCTCCATCAGTGATACGGTGGAGGTGCACAAGGACGGTTTCTTTTTCCGCGACCTGACCGTGATGGATGAGCTGGGCAAAAAAGGCAAGGTGAATGGTTGGGTGAAGCACGATGCGTTCAAGAATTTCCGCTTCGATGCCAATTTAGATGTGGAGGATTTCTTTGCGCTGAACACCAACTCGGCCATGAACTCGCTGTATTATGGAAAGGCGTACGGTTCCGGGCAGGTTCATTTTTTCGGTGACCCGAAGAACATGCACTTGGAGGTGGCCATGAAAACTGAGCGTGGCACCCGCTTCAATATTCCGCTTTTCGGTGCCAAGAATGTGGATGAATCGGAGTTCATCACTTTCGTAAAACCCAAAGGGGAGAACGACAAGATCGAGTTGGAGAATGAATTTCAGGTCAACTTTAAGAACCTGACGCTTGAACTGGACGTGGAAGTGACCTCTGACGCGGAGGTGCAACTGATCTTCGACCCGAAAGTGGGCGACATCATCAAAGGCAAAGGCGATGGGAACATCCGCATGACGTTGGACAATTCGGGTCACTTCCGCATGTTCGGAGATTATTACATCAACAAGGGCGAATACCTCTTCACACTACAGAATATCGTCAACAAGAAATTCTTGATCAAGCAGGGCGGAACCATCAACTGGAGCGGAAGTCCGTACGATGCAATCATCGACATTACTGGAACCTACGGAGTGCGTACATCGCTCTACGACCTCATGTATCCCGATACGAGCAATTCCAATTACAAGAGGCGTATTCAGGTGGACTGCATCCTGCACATGACGGGAAATCTTATGAATCCGAACATCGATTTCGATGTGGGACTGCCGAACTCCGACAACCAGACATTGACCGAGGTGAAGAACCGCATCGGGGTGGGGAACGTGCAGGAAATGAACCGACAGGTGTTCGGTCTGCTGGTGCTGAACCGCTTCTTCCCCATTGAGAGCCAGAACCAGGCGCTACAACAGGCGGGAGGGTTCTTCTCATCCAGTTCAGCCGAGATGATCTCGAACCAGTTGAGCAACTGGCTGTCCAAGATCAGTAACGACTTCGATATCGGGGTCAATTACCGACCTGGCAACGAGATCACCAGCGATGAGCTGCAGGCATCGTTGAGTACGCAGCTGTTCAACAGCCGCATCATCGTGAACGGAAATGTGGGTGTGACCAACACGCAGTCGAGTTCGAGTAATATTGTGGGTGATGTGAACATCGAATACAAGATCACTTCCGATGGCCGTTTCCGAGTTCGTGCCTTCAACAAGAGTAACGACATCAACACGCTGACGCAGAACGCGCCCTTTACGCAAGGTGTCGGTATCAGTTACCAGCAGGAATTCGACCGCATCGGTGATCTTTTCAGAAGACGCAAGAAGAAGGATTATGATCCTCCGCAGGGGAATTGACAGGTTGATTTATTGCACAGAGATTTATTGGAGAGATTGAGGTTCACAGAGGGGAATCTTTGCGCTCTTTGATTGAACTCTTCGCCTTTGCGGTAAGAGCCTTAAGTCTCTGTGGGTCTCAAAATCTCATAACTTCTCTGTGCAACAGAAATCGTTAAAGCACCTGCTTAAACGGCAAACATTTCACGGTCATGATGCCCGCCATGACGGCCGGGTCGGCCTGCGCGAAGAGTTCGGCCATGGTATCGTTCTCGGCCTCAAATACGACCATGCCGAAGTTGCTGGTATTATCCACAGGCAGGTCGGTCTTACCCACGTACTTCACGGTTCCGCGTTTGTGCTGGCGTTTCAAACGCTCAAAATGGTCTTCAATGATCTTGTTCTCCTTGTCTGTCCAACTGCTTGGGTCTTGGAATTTCGGAACAAGGTTGATGATGTAGATGTAGTCTCGCATGGTGGTTGAATGGAACTGAAAAATTAGGAATTAAAAATTAGTCCATGGTCCACGGTCCACGGTCCACGGTCGATTTTAACGGACTTGCTTACCGTGGACTGTGGTCTGTGGATCATCTCACTCCAAAATTGGGCACCGCTCAAACGGTTTTTCCCGATCGAAGAGATAGCGGTATGTGGCATGGGTGCGCCAGATCTCAGCACCGAGCTGTTCGCAGACCTTCATCATTTTGGGGTTGAAATCCCCGATCCAGTTCATTTCAATGGTCTTGTATGGCAGGCCCTGATTCCACGCAATGTCAGAGTAGGAGACCACCATGGCACTTTCCACACCTTTGCCGTGCCATTCGGGAATTACTCCGAAAACCAATCCGAGCATCTTCTTGCAATGCCCCATTTTCATGTGGTAGGCGAACTTCAGTTTCCCAAGCCAGTTCATGTTTCCGTTCACGTATTTGAACAGCTGGTTCAGTTCGGGGATGGAAAGAAAGAACGAGATAGGCTGGTCTTTGTAAAAACCGAAGTAGATGAGACGCTCGTCAGCAATCGGTTTCAGTTTCCCGAACATCTTCTGCGCCTGTTCCAGCGTCATGGGTTTTACGCCAGAATGGCCGCCCCACGCCTTGGTATACACCTCATGGAAATACACGGCCGCCTTGTCAAAATCCTTCTTCTTAATGTATCGGAAACTGATGTCGGGATTGTCCAAAGCTTGCTTGGCTCGCTCGTAAAACCGTGGCTCGAAGTCTTTCGTTTTCTGTACATCGCGGCCATAGGTGTACTGCTTGAAATAAAGCTGAAAACCATAACTCTCGTAGAGTTTCTGGTAGTAGGGCGCATTGTACAACATGCCATAGTTCTGCTCCGCGAAGCCATCGATCAGCACACCCCAGTTCTTGTCGCGTTCGCCAAAATTCACGGGGCCGTCCATGGCCTCCATGCCACGCTGCTTGAGCCAATCCCGCGCAGCGTCAAAGAGGATGTTGGCGGCCTCTTGGTCATCAATGCAATCGAAAAAACCTGCACCGCCCGTGGGCTGGTCTTCCGTGTTGTAGGTCTTTCCGTTCACGAAGGCCGCAATGCGCCCGATGGTCTTGCCGTCCTTTTGCAGCAGCCAACGGATGGCCGCGCTATTCTCATAATTGAAGAAGCGGTTGGTCTTCGGGTCGAAAACATCTTTGGTCTCCTGATCGATGGGGCGGATGTAAAGCGGGTCATCCTTGTACAATCGGGTGGGGAAGAGCACCCATTCGTTCTCCTGCTGCTTGTCCTTGACCTCAACGATTTCCATGCAAAATTGAATTTCAGCGAACATAGCAAGAATGAACGTACGAATTGACATTTGTCAATTGAGCCGTATACAGTCGCCTGTTAACCGACCACCCAATAAACCTACTTTTGCCCCATGTCATTCATCAAGGATAAAGTAGTGCTGATAACGGGCGGGAGCTCGGGAATCGGCAAGGCGTGTGCTGAGCGGTTCGGTCGCGAGGGCGGACGCATCTGCATCACAGGCAGAAATGCCGAGAATCTGGAAGTTGCGGCCGAGGAACTCCGCGCCAAGAACATCGAGGTGATCACCGTGCAGGGCGATGTGGCCAACGAGACGGATTGCGTGCGCATAATCAACGAGACGCTGAACAAATACGGCCGCATCGATGTGCTCATCAACAATGCGGGCATCAGCATGCGGGCGTTCTTCCTGCATCTCGACCTGACTGTGATCCGCCAGTTGATGGAGGTGAACTTCTTCGGCACGGTGTATTGCACCAAGTACGCGCTGAAGCAACTGCTGAAGTACAACGGTTCGGTGGTGGGCATCTCTTCGGTGGCCGGATATCAGGGACTTCCTGGACGCACGGGTTATTCGGCATCCAAGTTTGCGATGGAGGGCTTTCTGAAGGCGTTGCGCTTGGAGAACCACAATACGGGGCTGCACGTCATGATCGTGAATCCGGGTTACACCGAGAGCAACATCCGCAAGGCGGCCTTGGTGGCAGATGGCAGCAGTCAGGGAGAATCGCCACGCGATGAGGGTCGGATGATGACCTCGGAGGAGGTGGCCGACCACATTTACAACGGGGTGAAGAACCGCAAGCAGCGCGTGGTGCTTACCCGCGAAGGAAAACTGTCGTATTACCTCAGCAAGCTGCTTCCGGGGTTTGTAGACAGGCAGGTGATTAAGACCATTGAGAAAGAAGGTGATCTACCTAAATAGGTTTCAGGTCATCAGCTTTCAGGTATCAGGAATTATTGCACAGAGAATAAAGAAGAGATGGAGATTCACAGAGAAGGACTCAGTATTCTCAGCGTAAACTTGCGGTTCAATCATTTCTCAAATCATCAATCGTAAATCGTAAATCAATATGAAGGTTTTCCTCATAGGATATATGGCCAGCGGCAAGTCCACGGCCGCAAAGAAATTGGCCAAGGCATTGGACCTTACCGTGGTGGATCTGGATGCCGAGATCGAGAAAACGGCAGGTATGTCCATTCCAGAGATCTTCAAGACAGAAGGGGAGATGGCTTTCCGCAAGCGGGAGCAGACCGAACTGCGCAAGTGGTTGGAGAAGGACGGTTTTGTGATGGCCACAGGCGGTGGCACGCCCTGTTTCTTCGAATCGATGGATGAAATGAACGGAGCGGGAACCACCGTTTACCTACAGATGGCACCCAAGGCCATTGTAGACCGTGTGCTGGCAAGTAAGGACGAACGCCCCATTCTGAAAGGACTATCTGCCGAAAAGATGCTGGAGAAAGTGGAGAAGCAGTTGGAGAAACGGGAGCCTTTTTACAGCCGCGCCAATGTGGTGGTAAATGGGGTGAATCTGGATGTGGAGGAGTTGGTGGCTCAACTCAAATAAGAATTAGGTTTTGACCCCCTCGGCCTTCGGCCACTCCCCCTCTCGAAAGGGGAGTGTTGGTGGGAATTTGCAACGTTGGTTCAAAGAGACTGCTCCCCTCCTTGGGAGGGGTTGGGGGAGGTTCACTCCAAATAAACCGCCATTTCGCCATTCAGTTCCACGCGCACGTGTTCCTGTAGCGTGGTGCTCAGGTGTAGCCCCACATAATCGGCCTTTACGGGAAAACGCTTGTGATCGCGGTCAATGAGTGCCACGGTGCGCAGCGCCTTTAATCGCACCTCCAAAAAGTATTTGATGCCATAGATCAGCGTCTTGCCGCTGTTCAGCACATCATCCACCAATATCACCACCTTGTCCTCCACATCGGCCTTTTCAAGTTCTACGGATGGGTCACCGCCCAGCGGGTTCTCCTTATCGATCTTCACAGAAACCAGCGTTACCTTGATGTCGGAGAAGTTCTTGAGCCGCTCGCACAGCAACTCGGCCAGTGTGTAGCCCATACCGGCAATGCCGCCCACAATGATCTCCTTCTCATCATAATGGTTCTCATAGATCTCGAATGCCAAACGGTCTATCTTCTGGTTGATCTGCGTTTCATTGAGGACAACGGTCTGTACTGCGCTCATCGGATTGGAATTTGGGTGCAAATTAGCCAAAATGATTATCCGCAATCCGACCCCGTAAATTGGTTACGGTGCATGGTTCTTGGTTTGTGTCAAAACTAAGAACATGATGACATTCAAGGATTTTTTCGAGCGGTTCGCTGACGAACAGAGCTGTCTGGAACATTTTGT